>CAYRLP010000007.1:0-18617 GCA_964424935.1 uncultured Bacteroides sp. | reverse complement strand
TGAAGGGTAACTTTCTGGGTTAATACAGTAATTCCCCGTAAAAAAGTAGTAAATTTGTGCTTCTTAAAAACACTTTTCTTTTCACAGTAAAACAGGATTCTACGCATGGCAAAAATGATCGGAGAAATCATACAGGTGATCGGCCCTGTGGTTGATGTAAGTTTTGAAAAGGCGGGTACTGACCTCCCCAATATCTATGAAGCGCTTGAAATAGAGCGTGATACCGGACAAAAACTGGTTATTGAGTGCCAGCAGCACATCGGGGAACATACCGTCAGGACCATTGCCATGGACTCCACAGATGGCCTTCAGCGGGGTATGAAGGTGGTGGCTACCGGGGAAAACATTAAAATGCCCAAAGGAGATACTGTGAAGGGCCGTCTTTTAAATGTGGTGGGTGAGGCGATTGACGGCATAGGTAAAAAAGTGGACAGCAGCCAGGGATACCAGGTTCACAACCACCCCCCTACCTATGAAGAACTTTCCACGGAAACAGAAGTGCTATTCACGGGTATCAAAGTTATTGACCTGCTCGAACCCTATGCCAAAGGGGGGAAGATCGGACTCTTCGGAGGGGCCGGAGTGGGCAAGACGGTGATCATTATGGAGCTGATTAATAACATTGCCAAGCAGTATGAAGGAATCTCCGTATTTGCGGGGGTGGGTGAACGGACCAGGGAAGGCAATGATCTGCTGCGTGAAATGATCGAATCGGGGGTCATCAAATATGGAAAAGAATTTGAAAAGAGCATGGAGGAGGGATCCTGGGACCTGGATAAGATCGACCTTGAGGAACTCGAGAATTCTCAGGCTACCCTGGTTTTCGGGCAAATGAACGAGCCTCCCGGAGCACGGGCCACGGTGGCGCTTTCCGGTCTTACCGTAGCAGAGACTTTCCGCGACGGCGATGAGGAAAGCGGAGGGAAGGACATTCTCTTCTTTGTGGATAATATTTTCCGTTTTACTCAGGCTGGTTCCGAGGTATCAGCTCTTCTGGGCCGGATGCCATCTGCAGTAGGCTACCAGCCCACCCTGGCCACCGAGATGGGGTTTATGCAGGAACGGATCACCTCAACAAAGCGCGGATCCATTACCTCCATCCAGGCCATTTACGTCCCGGCTGATGACCTGACGGACCCGGCCCCGGCCACCACATTTGCCCACCTGGATGCCCAGACCGTTCTGAGCAGGAAGATTGCATCGCTGGGAATCTACCCGGCCGTGGACCCGCTGGACTCCACCTCCAGGATCCTGAAGGCAGAAATAGTGGGAGAAGAACACTACAATACTGCCCAGCGCATCAAAGTGCTGCTGCAGCGATACAACGAATTACAGGATATCATTGCCATTCTCGGAATGGATGAACTTTCTGAAGAAGATAAGCTGGTGGTTCACCGCGCCCGAAGGGTATCCAGGTTCCTGTCTCAGCCCTTCCATGTGGCCGAACAGTTCACCGGTACTCCGGGTGTTTTTGTGAATATTGAAGACTCCATCAAGGGATTCAACATGATCATGGATGGAGAAGTGGATGAATATCCTGAAGCAGCTTTCAACCTGGTAGGTACCATCGAGGAAGCTATTGCAAAAGGCAAGAAGATGCTGGCCGAAACCAAGGCGAAATAAGGTATGTTGCTAGAGATCATTGCACCAGATCAAAAATTATACTCTGGAGAGGTGGACCTGGTCCAGGTACCCGGCTCCAAGGGCTCATTCGAGATCCTCCGGAACCATGCCCCCATTATCTCAACCCTAGATGCGGGCCGAATTAAAATTGTGGATGTAAAGGGGGGAACAACCTTTTTCAATGTGAATGGCGGCGTTATTGAGGCAAAAAACAACAAAATTATTGTTCTTGCAGAGACAGCAACCACATAGAGAAGCAGGGGGCATATTCAAACCGATACTATCGTTTGCATCCATTGTTATTTTAGCCTTTGTTTTCGCCTCTTTCAGCGCCGTCCGCGTAAAAACCGTCCGCTTCACCGCTTCCGATGGCCTTCTTATCACCGCGGACGAATACATCGTAAATCCCGGGAATCCCTATGTTCTTCTCTTTCACGAGCAGGGCTCAAGCCGGGGTGAATTCAGTACTATTGCCCGCAGACTCTGTAAACTGGATTTCAACTGTCTGGCCGTCGACCTGCGCAATGGCGGAAGCGATAATTATGTCTCCAACGAAACCGCCAAAAAGATCCGGGGGACCAATCTGGATGCAGGCCTGAGCGGTATTGAGAAGGATGTCCTGGCTGCCATTCAGTATGCGGAAGAGCAATCAGACCAGCCTGTGGTTCTGTTCGGCAGTGGTGCCAACGGTTCACTGAGTCTTCAAATGGCACTCTCCAACAGCAATGTCAGAGCCGTCGTGGCTCTGAGTCCCGGTGAATATTTCTTACCTGAGATCAAAATCCAGGATGCCATCTCTGAACTTAAGAAGCCGGTCTTTATTGCCTGCAGCAAAGCTGAATTTCCCTATGTTTCAGAACTGGCTTCGGGCATTTCGCAGGAGTATGTTACTCTTTTCGAGCCCAACCAGGGAGCGGGAGAACGCGGTACCGGTTCCTTCTCGGTGGATTACGATTACAACACGGAGTATTGGATTGCCCTGATCCTTTTCCTCAAGGAACTCATGTAAATGGTCAAATTCCTGGTTGTACGCTTCAGCTCCATCGGGGACATTATTCTTACAACCCCGGTGATCCGTCATCTGAAACAACAGGTCGAAGATTCCTCCATTCATTACCTCTCCAAATCAGCTTATGCCCCATTGCTGAAGGCAAATCCATATGTGGACCGGGTGCATCTCTATGAGGGGAATATGAAAACCTGTATCGCCTCGTTGAAAAAGGAAGGGTTTGATTATGTCATTGACCTTCATCATAACTTTCGTTCGGCCCGGATCAAATACGCTATGAAGCGAATCGATTTCTCAGTTCATAAACTGAACTGGCTGAAATGGCTGTATGTAAATTTAAAAATAGACCGCCTGCCCGACCGGCACATGGTCGACCGGAATCTGGATACCATTCGTTCCTTTATTGATACCCGGGATGATATGGGTCTGGATTACTTCATCCCGGCAGAGGGTGAAATCAGTCTGCAGTCCCTTCCCCCTTCCTTCAGAAAAGGTTATATAGGTCTTTCCATAGGGGCTCAGCACGAAACCAAGAAGCTGCCCCATGAGTCCCTGGTCCGGATCTGTCAAAACCTGGATTATCCTGTGATCATCCTGGGTGGACCGGAGGACCGGGTACGGGGTGATTCCCTGGTCTCGGCCCTTCCGGGAAAAGAAATCCTGAACGGATGCGGGCAATACAACATCCACCAATCCGCGTCGCTGGTAAGACAGTCCAGATTGCTGATCACCCATGATACCGGACTGATGCATATCGGGGCTGCTTTCAGGAAAAAGATCATATCCGTCTGGGGCAATACGATCCCCCGCTTTGGCATGTATCCCTACCGGGCCGATCCTTCCTCCCTGTCCTTCGAGGTGAATGGCCTTTCCTGCCGGCCCTGTTCAAAAATAGGATATCAAAAATGTCCCCGGAAACATTTTAGATGCATGCTGGATCAGGACCTGGAAGGGATTGCCCGGGCAGCCGGAGGGCTCTGGGATGCTCCCTGATCAGGTTCTACTGTGCAATGAAGTTGTAGGTGATGATAGCCATATGCTTTTCCGGTCCGCTCAGTTCTATCCTGAATTGTGAGGTCCGCGCCGCGGTAAGCGCCGCTTCGGAAAAACATATGCGGTCGTCCCCGATTATGGGCTCCAGCACCCGGGCTTCCCTTACGCTCCCGTTCGGGGCTACGGCCACCTCCACTTTTACAACACCTGATCCCTGACACCGGTATACTGGTACAGTCAGCTTTACCTTTCCCCTGCTGCGGGGTTCCTCCAGGAATTCATATGTAATGGTGGTGGGACCGGCATAGACCGTGTTCTCCTCTTCTTCCCCGCCGGAGGGTGGTACATAATCGGCAGAAGCCAGAATCCGCTGGAGCTCCTCCAGTTTTTCACGATCCTCCTGATTCCTGGCCTCTTCAATCTGGTTCAGAAGATCCTTCACATATTCCTGGGTGGAGATGTCCTGGTTGAGCTGATCCTCTGCGTTCAGGTTAACCGCCCGGTTGCTTGAAAGGGCACGCTGACGCATGAGTTCCTCCAGCCATTCAGCCGGAATCTCCTCCTTCTCCGCCAGAATATCCTCCACGGTCCTCTCCTCAAATTCAATCTCAACTCCCAGCTCCTGTTCGTCTTTCAGCCCTTTCACCTTTACAAAGATCAGAATAATCAGTATAACCAGGTGAATGATAAGCGTATAGAGCAAGGCTATCCGGTTGTCCCTGAAAAACCCGATGATCCCCTTCCAGCCATATCTAAAAAGTTCATCCATGCGCTGTAAAATTACATTTATACAGCTTATAACCGGTTTTGAATTGAAAAAATTTATGCCGGGGAATTAGTTTATATCGATGGTATAAATGCCCTCAAATCCCAGTTTCCCGGTTTGTGGCTCATAGGTGACCCGTGCCCCAATCGCTAGTGGGAACGGAATCCTCAGGATATTCATATCTACCACCAGATCAGCTCCGATGGTCGTATATTGTCTGTCTTCATAATGTGGATCCGGTTCGCGTATAACCACATTCATGCCTTTCATATGATCGGCCCACAGGCCCCCCCTGATCCGTTTTACATACAGCAAAGATCCAAGGGCAAGATCCGGATAGACGAGGGGGAAGACGTAATCGGCACTGTAGCGTGTTAAGGTCCCTCCAAAAATCCCGTACAAACCCCTTGGCAGGGATATCAGGTTGATGAAAGCCGGGTGTGACCAGTCCAGCGGATACTGTTGCTGGCGGTGGGCAGACAGGCGGATGGTCTGATGTTTCAGGGGACCCGGAAGATAAGCAGTGATCCCCCCAACAGCCACCGATCCTATCACCTGGTTACCGAAAGGTGCATGGTAGTACCCTCCGGTTCCGGTGAATCCGATGCGCGGCAGGATGTCCTTCATTCCCCTGCGCAGGTAAGAAGTTGTGTGCAGGCTGTAGTATAGATAATGGGCGCCCTGCTCGTAGGCCCCGGTATTTTCGTTGTACTGGATGTCCCTCCGGAAGTAATAGTCGATCGATGGCTGGATCAGTGTCAGGAACCTCCCGGTATTGATCCGGAGCGGTACATAGGTTTGTACTTTCAGTCCAAGGGCCTGCGGCAGGGACAGGATCGAATCCCCTTCCGCATAACTCAATACGTTGGGTTCACCTCCGTAGTCAAAATAGAGATTCACCACCGGATACATCCCCTTGAACTGGATTCCGGAATGGAATTGATGGAATCCGTCCCTGTACTCATATCCCAGCTGGCTTACAGCCGTACTGAGCCTGTTTTGAGAAATAAGGGAAACCCCCAGGCTTACAGGTATCTGCTCCGGATCCAGGGTAAAATCCGGATTGAGATAATCCACATAGGCCGGCAGCCAGGAGTGAAAATTAAACAGGTGTAACAACTTGCTGTACCGGCGGGTATCAAATATAAGGCTGTCCTCAACAAAGGGGAGTGAATCGATCTGTTTCTCTTCCGGAGTCTGTTCGTAATCGATCTGTTCCGTATGATCGAGCGCCTCCGCGATTGGTTTCCAGAGTCCCTCTTCCAGTGGAAGGGAGGCTATCTCAAAGCCTCCGGAGGTGTAGTTGGAATAAAACAGGGTAAGGCCATCCACAGAAAGCTGGGGCTGGAAAGCTCCAAACCGGGAAGAGGTAACCTGGAATACCTCCTCATCGCCCATGTGATAACAGTATATATTATCTATCCCTGAAAAGGTCCCGCTGAAAAAAACTTGCCGGCCCCTGACCACCGGATAGGAAATGTCATCTCTTCCGGCATCGAACAGACGTTTCCATGTTTTGTCCGACATCGAATACCTGTAGAGTGATTTCCCCGATTCCAACGAAACCAGAACCACCAGGGCCGTATCCTGATCCATCCAGCAGGGCTGCTGCAGAAACCGGTTGCCCGGAGATGGGATAAGTTGTTCCAGGGTGCCGTCCATCCGCAGTATGGCCAGATTAAATTGTTGATTTTCTGTCTGTTCCACAGCAACCACCCGGGTGCCGTTCCCGGAAAGGGCCGGAGAGAAATACCGAGTTTGCCTCCCCAGGGTACGGGTCATCCCGGTGGACAGATTATAACTCCTTATCAGGGAATAATTCCGGTTGCTCCAGCGGACATCCGGAACAAATTCATCCCATACGATCTGGTTTCCCACGCAGCTGATCCTTCCGGAGTTCAGAAAACCCGGACGGTATAATCGTTTTTCCTTACCGGAGTGTTCGATCATTACAAACTCCGGAATCTGGTCCATTCCTGTTTTGAGCGCAACCAGCCCGGAATCAGATACCGGATGCGAAAAGGTATAGTTGGTATAATACCGCTTCTCCCCCGGGCTCCATCCGCTATAAGAGGTATAGGAACATTGTTGCGACGTTTGCAGCCAGTGATCCCGGTAACTGTTCAGGGCCTCCTGATAAAACTGTTTCTTCGACCTGAACCCGTACTTCTTCATGCTGAACCAGGTGGGATTCAGCAGGAAGGGTTTTCTGGCCGCATAATCCTGAAAATCAATCCAGAACTGATCCCCGTAAGTCCGCCTCCCATATCGAACCATCAGGTATCCAAGCTGATAATGGTTTGGGATATGGTGCCTGTAGGAGCCCATGGTGGCCTTGGTAAAGGACCAGAGCCGGTCTGCTTCCAGCAACTGGGCCTTCAGCTCCATTTCAAAGGAGGGTTGCCTTCCCCTCCCGGTAGCGGACAGACGGGTTTCCGAATCAACCGCATCTCCTTCGAGGTACCAGTATGGTAAAAATACGGCCATGGCTCCCACCCCCTGTTCGCCGCTAAGGAAATAGAGCCCCTTTGTGAAGCCCTGGTTCAGTTTATCGATCTGGACTGCATGCCTCCCTTCATGCAGTACCAGCTGTGTCAGCCAGTCCTGGTAGTATCCATTGGGATCGGGATTGGTAAATATTTCCAGCCGTTTTGGGGCCCAGACAAAAACCCCGTTTGAAAAACTGGATTCATTATGGATCACCACAGGCATATGGCTGTGCTGATGATCCAGGGGCCGGCCCAGATAAGGGTAATAATGTTCCAGACGACGAGCAAAGACCAGTGCAATGCTATCCACACCCTCGGGATGGATCACGGTATAATGCGGTGAATCAAACTGGTGCCATCTCAGGGTCCAGGCATCCTGGCCATATTCGTAAAACTGCCCGTTCGTTATGGCCGAAATAAACAAAAGCAGAATGAAGATCATCCTGCCTTTGCTTAGTGTCTTATATGATTGAAGGTTAGTAAGCTGCAAATTTCACGTTATATCCTTTGTTCCGTAAATAAATGTAGGCACGTTTCCGAACATCTCCTTTTAATACCATGTCATACATTTTCGAAGCTCCGCAGGTATGGCAGACCCCCTTAAGTTCTTCCTCCACTTTCAGCAGATCAATGCGTCTGCCTACAAAACCGGTGATGTAGGTGACAGTGGCATCATCCATCTTTCGTTTGTCAAGTCCGATCAAAAGGGCCTGTTTTTCAGGGGGAAGGGTCTGGGGTTCCTGGATGTTGGCATATTCAAATTCGAATTCGGGGTAGTCCGTATAAAGGGGTTGATCCAGGTTGTTCATTCCTTTCAAAGACATGTACAATGGATTGGGTGAACCACAAATATATATTTCGTTTTGATATCTGTCAACATTTTCAAAATTTTTGTTTTTTCGCAGCAATGCTGAAAAAAGAGTTAAATTCGTGCCAGCCAAACCACTATAGGAAGCCATCTTCATATGGAATTTAGAAAATTAAACCTCCTCCTGGGTTGGATCAGTTTCGCCATTGCCCTGATTGTTTACCTGCTGACCCTGGAACCTACAGTCAGTTTGTGGGACTGCGGTGAGTTTATTGCCAGTTCCTATAAGCTGCAGGTGGGTCATCCCCCCGGAGCCCCCCTGTTTTTAATGATCGGAAGGATCTTTTCGCTTTTTACCTCCGACACTGACAAGGTAGCCATGATGATCAATTCGGTTTCTGCTTTTGCCAGTGCCTTTACCATTCTTTTTCTTTTCTGGACCATTTCTCACCTGCTGAAGAAAATATTCATGGATGCTTCCGAAGAGGCTTCCGTGGCCGACCGCATCGTAGTGCTCGGAGGATCATTTGTCGGTGCCATGGCCTACACCTTTTCGGATACCTTCTGGTTCTCTGCGGTAGAGGCCGAGGTCTATGCCTCCTCCGCCCTGTTCACCGCCCTGGTCTTCTGGGCCATTCTCAAATGGGAAAATGTGGCGGATGAACCGGGTGCGAACCGCTGGCTGATTCTGATCGCCTATCTTATTGGCCTTTCTATCGGCATCCATCTGCTGAACCTCCTGGCAATCCCTGCCATTGTGCTGGTCTATTATTATAAGAAATCCGCCAATGTAACCCGTAACGGGACCCTGAAAGCACTGGGCGTGTCCATGTTGATCCTGTTGATCATCATGTATGGGATTATCCCGGGTATCGTCAAAGTGGCGAGCCTGTTTGAAAAATTCTTTACCAACTCTGTGGGATTGCATTACAATGTGGGGGTGGTCATCTATGTTGGCCTTCTTCTGGGAGGATTGATTTACGGTATTTACCGGACGCAGTTCCGGAAAAAGAATTTGCTCTGGAACACGATTCTGCTGTGTGTGACGGTGATAATAATCGGGTACTCCTCCTACGCGTTGATAGTGATACGCTCACTGGCAGCGCCTCCCATGAACGAGAACCGTCCTGACAATGTGTTTGCCCTTCTCTCTTACCTTAACCGGGAACAATACGGGGATCGTCCGCTTATTCTGGGTAACCAGTATAATGCAGAGGTGGAGGACCTGGTCTACAAAAAGCCGGTTTACAGGTTGAACAAAGAGGAGAATAAGTATGAAATTGCCTATCGCAAGCTCGAACTGGTCATGAAAGGAAACAAGGTTCTGCTTCCCCGCATGTACAGCCGCGATGCAAACCACAGGCAGGCCTACCAGGAATTCGGGACCATAAAGGATCCAGCGAATCCCACCTACCTGGATAACCTGGAATTCCTGATCCGTTACCAGATCGGGCATATGTACCTGCGTTATTTCATGTGGAACTTTGCGGGACGGCAAAATGATATTCAGGGGCAGGGAAACGTATTGAACGGTAACTGGATCAGCGGCATTGGCTTCTTGGATGCAGCCCGGATCGGATCCCAGCATAATCTTCCTGACTCCATGCGGAATCATCCCTCCCGGAACTCCTATTTTTTCCTTCCCCTCCTGCTGGGCCTGGCAGGAATGTTTTACCAGCTGGATAAAAAGTCCCGTGACTTCTGGGTGGTGATGAGTCTTTTTATTATGACAGGGGTGGCCATTGTCCTCTACCTGAACCAGACACCCTACCAGCCCCGTGAGCGTGATTACGCCTATGCTGGCTCCTTCTACGCTTTCTCTATCTGGATCGGAATCGGAGTGGCCGGACTCTACCATGGCATCAGATCAATCTTCAGGCCCGGTCCTGCAGCCATCCTGGCAACGGTGATCAGCCTGCTGGCCGTTCCCGTGGTCATGGCCCAGCAAAACTGGGATGACCATGACCGTTCGGACCGTTACACCGCCCGGGATATCGCCAGAAATTACATGAATTCCTGCAGCAACCAGGCCGTGCTGTTTACGGTGGGGGACAACGATACCTTCCCCTTATGGTATGTCCAGGATGTGGAGGGTATCCGGGAAGATGTCCGCATCATTAATATGATGCTTTTCAATATGAACTGGAACATTGATCAGGCCAGGTGGAAGAACTACACTTCAATGCCCCTGCCCTTTACCATCCCGCAGAATAAATATGAGGCCATTCCAAGCAACAGTATCTTCGTCAGGGAACACCAGCAATGGGCCACCACGGAATACATGCTCAACTTCATGAAGAGCGACAATCCGGATACCAAAGTCACTCTTCGAAGCGGGGAAAGGGTTAACTTCATTCCCACCAACAAGCTGATCATTCAGGTGGATTCAGCCATGGCCGTATCGAGTGGAACCGTGCTTCCGGATGAGACCGGCCGGATCGAAAAACATATTCCGGTGCTCCTGGAGCCAAACGGACAGCTCCTGAAAAACGCTCTCGCGCAATTGGATATCATCACAACCGGCAAATGGAAAAGGCCCATCTACTATACGGCTGGGGGGTTCGATGGATCCATGGGCCTGGAAGAGTATTACCGTCTCGAAGGGCTTGCCTACCGGCTGGTTCCTGTGAAAACACCTTTCGAAAGCATCCTGGAAATGGGATCCATTGACACGGATACCCTGTATGACCGCCTGATGAACAGGTTCCAGTGGGGCAGAATGAATGCGCCGGACGTTCATCTTGATTACTATACCATCCGGACCATGTCTGTCATCCGTTTCCGAAGCCTCTATACCCGGCTGGCCATGAAGCTTCTGAATGACGGGGACCGGATGCGGGCGGTTCAGGTACTGGACCGCTGTATGGAGCTGGCTCCCTCCCATGTACTCCCCTACGATCAATATGTGTCCGGCATCACCCTTCCATCCCGGGAGGGAGAGGTCATTCACCATGAAGGGATTATCGAAGCCTATTACCTGTGCGGGGAGACGGAGAAAGCCAATCAGATCCTTTCAGAGTTTTACCGGGACCTGAGGGAACATTATAACTATTATGCGGCACTGAAACCCAGGCATCAATCCTCCATTCAGCAGGAGATTAGCGAAACCATATACGAGATGGAGGAACTGAAAAGTCTGCTGGAACAATTCCAGCAGTCGGACCTGATGCTGGAGCTTGGCATCAGCGATTTCGGTTCATAAGAAAGGTGGCGAAGTTATATAGCTCGGATTTTAGCTCTTCCGGTTTGTTCAGATTTTCCAGATTGACAAGTGCCTGCTTGTAATAGCCCTGGATTTTCTTCTGGGTTACCTCCTTCACTTTCAAGGCATCAAAGATGGCAGTTACCGCTCCGATCTTCTCCCTGGGATCAAAATCTTTCGCTTCCAGCCATCCGACCAATTCCTTCTTTTGAGCGGGTGAAGCCAGGTTGAGCGCCTGGATCACCAGAAAGGTCTTCTTATTATCCACAATATCGGTCCCTTTATTTTTTCCCATCACTTGCGGATCACCGTAGGTGTCGAGCAGATCATCCTGAAGCTGAAAAGCAATCCCCAGGTTCCTTCCATATTCATAAAGGTCCTCCGCATCCCTCTGGGAGGCCCCACCCAGGATGGCCCCGATTTTCAGGCTTGCAGCGATCAGTACGGCCGTTTTTAATTCAATCATGGACAGATACTCCTCCTCAGTGACAGCAAGTTCCTGCTCGAAATTCATATCCATTTGCTGCCCTTCGCACACCTGCATGGCCGTTCGTGTATATACATCATGAACCACATTCAGCACCACCCCCGGAGCCTGGTTTATCAGGCGGCTCGCCAGAATGGACATCACATCCCCGGAAAGGATGGCAATATTCTCATCGTATTTCACATGGACCGCCGGACTACCCCTGCGGAGTTCGGAACGATCCATGATATCATCGTGCATCAAAGTGAAATTGTGAAAGAGTTCAATGGCCATGGCAGGGATCAGGGCCGGCTCCACTGCGCCGGCGAAAAGATCACAGGCCAGGATCACCAGGGCGGGCCGGATCCTTTTCCCTCCCAGGGATAGAATGTACCTGACCGGTTCGTAGAGTTCGGGGGGTGTTTCCGGAATGGAGAGGTTCTGAATATGTTTCTCCACCAGGTTCTGTGCTTCAAGGAGTGTATACATAACAAAAGCAAGTTAATGATTTTCACCCAAGGGTGGCATGCGGATTGTAGAATATGTATTAAAATAGAATCATTAACTTTGACCGTTTTTCAAAAGCAGTATTTGATGACATTATTAAGGACATATTTATCCTTGGTTTGCATGAGCCTGTGTTCTTCCCTGCTCCTGGCGCAAGGATACCGGATTGAGGTTGAGATAAAAGGGCTTTCCAGCGATACCGTTATTCTTGGTGAGTATTTCACATCCAGGATGATCCCCAAAGACACCATTGTCCTGGATCAGAAGGGAAGGGGAACTTTTGAAGGGGACCAGGCCTTTGCCGGCGGACTCTATCTGATCTACATCGATCCCGCGCATTATTTCGATCTGTTGCTGGGCAATGACCAAGAACTGGCCGTCCGGGCCGATACGGCAGACCTGGTGAACGGTCTGTCCTTTCGTGAATCAGAGGACAACCGGATTTTCCAGGAATACAAGAATTACCTGCAGAAAAAAGTAGGGGAACGGGAAATGCTGAAATCCCGTTACGGCAGTATGACATCTGAGAAAGACAGTCTGGAGCTTATCCAGCAACAGAAGCGGATCAACAGGGAGATGGAAGACTATATGGACCAGATCGAGGCCACTTATCCCAACCTGTTTGTTTCCGAGTTCATTGGAGCCACCAGGGACCCTTTTCCCCCGGAAAGTCTTTTAAACGGAAATAAAAGACATGACGACTCTATCCGGTATTTCTATTACCGGGAGCACTATTTCGACCTTTTTGACCCGTTCAGTCTCCGGCTTTTACACACACCACTCTACGAAGGGAAGATTATGAATTACCTCAACAGGGCGGTCTCCCAACATCCCGATTCACTGATTGCCGCGGTGGACTACCTGCTGACGGGATCCAAAAAGGACGATGAACTTTACCGGTACATGCTCATTACCCTGTTCAACCACTTTGCAGAAAGCAAGTTTATCGGTATGGATGGGGTCTATTTCCATATCGCCGAGTATTACTATATTCCGGATGCCACCTGGAGCAGCCCTGAATTCATCAGCAAGCTCCGGGAAAACCTCGCCAGCAACAAGCCCACGCTGATCGGGCAGACAGCGCCGAATGTGATCATGCGGAGGATCCCGGAAGAGCACTTCGCAATGGCAGCTCAGGATACGGCCATTAAACGGGACCCTCACATTGGCTATGATTTCTACATCAATGACATTGATGCTCCATACACCATCCTTTATTTCTGGGAAGCGGATTGCTCGCACTGCCAGGCGGCAACCCCTGTGCTCCATGAGGTATATGAACGTTTACACGACAAGGGTGTCGAGGTGATCTGCGTTCATGTGATCAACTCCATCGAAGGGAAAGAGGAGTGGGTGGACTTTGTCAACGAACATCAGCTGCTGGGATGGATCAACTGCTGGAGCCCTTACAGCAACGAGTTCCGGAAGCTGTATAACCTGCAAAGCTATCCCCAGCTGTTTATCCTGGACCGGAACAAAAAAATAGTGGCAAAACGGATCACCCCGGAACAGGCCGAGCAGATAATCAACAGCCTGATTGAAACAGAATCGAAAAATAATTCATAAACCAGATGGAGTTCAAACCGATCAAACTGATCCTGGAGGACGGATCCACTTTTCACGGCAAATCTTTTGGTTATGAAGACAGTATCGCTGGAGAGGTGGTCTTTAATACAGCCATGACCGGATATCCTGAAAGTCTTACAGATCCTTCCTATAAAGGGCAGATCCTGGTCCTTACCTATCCCATCGTAGGCAATTACGGGGTTCCGAAGGAAGATTCAGAAAATGACCTGTATAAATTCTTTGAATCGGATCAGCTTCATATTTCCGCATTGGTTATTTCCGACTATTCAGCGGAGTACTCACACTGGAATGCAGAACGAAGCCTGGGTGACTGGCTGAAAGAACACCGGATCCCCGGTATTTTTGATGTGGATACCCGGCTGATCACCAAATTGCTGCGAGAAAAAGGGTCCATGCTGGGTAAAGTGGTTTATAACGGGAATGAACCGGAAAGTTACGATCCCAACCAGGAGAATCTGGTTGCCCAGGTCAGCGTGGGCGAAAAAAAAATTTATGGAAACGGGACCTACCGTATCCTGCTGCTCGACTGCGGTGTAAAATATAACATCATCCGGTATTTGCTCCAGCGGGACACCACAGTGATCCGGGTCCCCTGGAACCACGACATCAGGCAGGAGGCGTATGACGGGCTATTTATTTCCAATGGCCCCGGGGATCCCAAACAATGCACCACCACCATTGAAAGCCTGGCAGGGGCCTATCAGAACAATACTCCCATTTTCGGGATTTGTCTGGGTAACCAGCTTATGGCACTGGCTGCGGGAGCCGACACCTATAAGCTGAAATACGGACACCGGAGTCACAATCAACCGGTACTTGAGGTGGGAACCGAAAAAGCTTACATCACCTCCCAGAATCATGGCTTTGCCATTGACAACCGTACCCTTCCCAGGGAATGGGAGCCCTTATTTATCAATCTCAATGACGACACCAACGAGGGCATGAAACACAAGTCCCAGCCTTTCTTCTCCACCCAGTTTCATCCTGAAGCCTCGGGCGGGCCCACCGACACGGCCTATCTGTTTGACGTATTCATTGAAAACATCAAAAAGCAAAAGAAAGGGAAATAAAAACCGGTGGATCACCTGATCTGTCCGGAGCCGTAAATGATGTATTTGCTGGTGGTAAGTTCCTTCAGCCCCATGGGTCCCCTCGCATGCAGCTTCTGGGTACTGATCCCTATTTCCGCTCCGTAACCAAACTCAAAACCATCTGTGAAACGGGTAGAGGCGTTTACATAAACCGCTGCGGCATCCACCCGTTCCAGAAAGTACTGCGCATGCGTGTAATTCTCCGTAACAATACTTTCCGAATGCATGGATCCATACCGGTTGATGTGTGCTACCGCTTCTTCCACAGAGTCCACCACCCTGGAGCTGATCACCAGGTCCAGGTACTCGGTTCCCCAATCTTCCTCGGTGGCGGGAATGGCCCCCGGAATCAGTTCACAGGTCCAGCGGTCGCCCCGGATTTCCACCCCTCCCTCTTTAAGTGCGGCTCCGATAGCCGGCAGCGCTTCAGCGGCCACCTGCTTATGTACCAGCAGGCTCTCGGCAGCATTGCATACCCCCGGACGATGGGTTTTGGCATTGTATACAATGTTTACCGCCTTCTCCAGGTCGGCTGCCTCATCCACATAAATATGGCAATTTCCCACTCCCGTTTCGATTACCGGTACGGTGCTGTTCTGAACCACTGCCTGGATCAGACCTGCTCCGCCCCTGGGAATCAGGATATCCAGGTAAAGGTTCAATTTCATCATGGCCAGTGCACTTTCCCTGGTCGTATCCTGCACCAGCTGCACCATGTTCGGATCCAGTCCGCATTCTGAAATGGCTTCGTGAAAGATTTCTACCAGTGCCTGGTTGGAGCGGAAGGCTTCCTTCCCGCCACGCAGCACACAGACGTTCCCGGTTTTAATGCACAGACCGGCCACATCCGCGGTCACGTTGGGCCTGGATTCGTAAATCACACCGACCACACCAAGCGGCACCCGCTTCTTTCCGATCATCAATCCATTGGGTCTTTTTTTCATTTCCATGATCTCACCGATGGGATCCTCCAGCTGCACAATTTCCCCTAATCCGGTTGCGATATCCCTGATTCGCTGATCCGACAGGGTTAAGCGTTCCATGATTGCACCCTTCAATCCCATTTCCTCCCCCATTTTCATGTCGGCTGCATTGGCTTCCAGTATGGAAGGAATGGAATGTACCATCCGCTCGGCCACCAAAAGCAGTATCCTGTTTTTCTGGTCGGTATTCAAATGTGCCAGCTCCTCGGAGGCCTTTTTGGCCCTGATCCCTATTTCATTTAATTCCTGCATAGCTTCCGTTTAATACTCTGAACTGTTTTTCCTGTTTATCCGGCCATCTGGGTGGCATCCGATACAAAAAATGTTCCCAGGTCCTTGCCTTCAAGTACATCCATGATGGTGGAAGGGTCGGTCCCATCGGCAATGACCACATCCACATTATGTTCCCGGCAAAGCTCCGCTGCGGCGATCTTTGAGGCCATGCCCCCTGAACCCATTGTTGAGGAACCCTTCAGGTCCACGTCCTTCAGATCATCGCTGGCCTTCATGACCTTGGGAACCTTTCGGGCCGAGTGGTATATGTGCGGATCTGCCGTAAAAACCCCGTCTGTATCGGTGAGGATCAGCAACAGATCGGCCTGGATCAACGTGGCAACAAGAGCAGAAAGCGTGTCGTTATCGCCGAACTCAATCTCCTCCGTGGCAACCGTATCATTCTCGTTAACCACCGGAATAATCCCCATCTGGATCAACTGGTTCAGGGTGTTCCGGGCATTCTTCCTCCGCAGGCTGTTCTCGATCCCATCCCTGGTAAGAAGGATCTGGGCGACCGTTTTGTTATACTCATCGAAGAATTTCTGGTACAGCCTGAGCAATCCGACCTGGCCGATGGCCGCCAGGGCCTGTTTCTTTACCAGGTTATCCGGCCTGTTTTCCAGACCGATCATCCCTACTCCCATCCCGACGGCGCCCGAAGAGACCAGAATCACTTCTCTGCCGCTGTTGTGCAGATCGGCCAGGACCCTTACCAGTTTTTCCATCCGCTGCAAATTGATTTTTCCGTTCTCATAGGCTAGCAGGCTGGTGCCGACCTTCACTACGATCTTCTTCTTATCTTTTAAATACTTTCGGTGTGTCATGACTTTTTGAAATAGTTAACCAATCTTTCCGCAAGTGCTTCGCTTTCTGTAAAGTGAAATCCGTCACATGCAAGATCCAGTTTCACTCTGATCTCATCCAAACCGGGATTGCCAATGCTTCCAAGGTGCGTATAGGCATGATCCCGGCCGGGCCTGTAACGGTCCTTTTCTATTTCCATGGCGACCTGACGGTAGGCATCCCTGAAGGGAAGCCCCGCCTGCACTTTCTTATTCACCTCCTCCACCGAGTAGATATATCGATAGGTATCATCCTCCAGGATCGAGCGGTTCACCTCAACCTTTCCCATGACCATATACATCATTTCCAGGCACTGCAGCAATTCATCCAGCGCCGGATGCAGAATCTCCTTCAGCAGCTGGAAATCACGATGATATCCAGATATGAGGTTCCCTGTTACCGAGGCAACTTCCGAAGCAATCCCAGTCAGGCGATTGCATTTTCCCCGGATCAGTTCCAGTACATCTGGATTCTTTTTATGGGGCATGATGGATGAGCCCGTCGTAAGCTCCGCCGGAAGGAAAATGAACCGGAAATTCTGTCCCATAAACAAAACCGTATCCATGGCCAGCCGCGCCACGGTGGATGCGATCGCCCCGATCCCGGTTCCTGCATACCATTCCGTTTTTCCCCGGTTCATCTGGGCATTCACCGAACTGATATGCATACCCTCAAAATCCAGTAACCGGGTGGTCAGTTCACGGTCCACGGGGAAGGAAGAGCCAAATCCAGCTGCAGATCCCAGGGGATTCTGGTTTACAACCGAATAAACTCCCTGAAGAAAGGTCATGTCGTCGGCCAGGGCCTCTGCATAAGCGCCGAACCATAGCCCGAAAGAGGAGGGCATGGCCACCTGCATATGTGTATATCCGGGTAACAATACCTCCCGGTAGGCGGAAGCCTGCTTCAGTAACAATTCAGCCAGTCTCCTGGTCTCTTCCACCAGCGCCCTTATCTCATCCCGCAAAAAGAGTTTTATATCCACCATCACCTGGTCATTCCTTGAACGCCCTGTGTGGATCTTTTTTCCGATATCCCCCAGCTTCCCGGTCAGTTTCATCTCCACCTGGGAATGGATATCCTCCACCCCGGGTTCCAGAACCAGCTTACCCTCCCGGGCCTGTTCATATAACTTCTCCAGTGCTGCCAGAAGCAGCACAGCCTCCTTGCGATTTATCAACCCGGTTTCGGCCAGCATGATGGTATGGGCCATGGATCCAAGCACATCGTAGGGAGCCAGCTCCAGATCATACTGGGGATCTTTGCCCGTGGTAAATGCAAGTATATCCTGCTCGGTCGATATCTCTTTATCCCATAGTTTCATAACAGTCTTTTATAGCTCTAAATGTTCCAGGAACCGGCAATATCCTGCTACTCCCTGTTCCAATTCCTTTTTCAAAATATACTCCCCGGCCGTATGGGACCTGGAGGAATCGCCCGGACCCATCTTAATAGCCGGAAAAGGTATCAATGCCATATCTGACAGGGTTGAAGATCCAAAAGGTGTCAGCCCGTTTGCCAGGATAGTGCGCATCAGAAAATGATCCCCATCCAGGCAGGATGGTTCCAGGCGGGTCGATCGCGGGATCAGTTTCGCTTTGCAAACTGCACGTATGATCTCAAGCAGCTGTTCGTTTCCGTATCGGTCGTTACTCCGGACATCCACCACATAGCGGCAAAGATCAGGTACCACATTATGGCGCGAGCCTGCTGTAATGATGGTGACCTGTGCGCCGGGAGCCGGGAGCCACTGCGATCTATCTCTGAATTCCAGCTCCCTGATGGCCCGTATATCCTCTATGGCCTCATAGATGGCATTATCACCTTCGTTCCGTGCGGCATGTCCTGCCTTCCCGCGAACTTCCCCATCCAGCACCATCAGACCGCGTTCGGCCACTGCCGGGGCCATTCCGGTGGGCTCACCCACGATCACGGCTTCCAGCTTTCCCAGTGCAGGCAGTACCGATGCTATTC
>CAYRLP010000006.1:8972-18639 GCA_964424935.1 uncultured Bacteroides sp. | reverse complement strand
CCTCTCCTGAGAGCATCACATGTCTTGTCTTCTCCATCACCAGTCTTGCCACGGAAATGGGTGTCTTTATATGTTGAAGGAAGGTCACGGATCCGGCGTTACCGAGTTCATCCATGATGCAGGCATCCAACGTGATAAACCCGTCCCTGTCGGGTAGACCTCCATATCCTACGGAGGTAATTTTCGGATCCAGTTCGGCAACGTTCACTCCTTTTTCCACTGCATCCAGGGCCCTTCCACCCTGTGTTAATACGTCCCATGCGACCACATTGGATGCCATCCCGTGCGGCCATGTGGAGATGACCATGGGTGTGCCGGTCCGGGATCCGGAAAGAGCCCGGGAAGATACTTTCATACTCGGTATTAATGACAACCCGCTGATCGCCATTAAGGATCGATTGATAAATGCTTTTCGGTTCATTATATATGGATAGGTGAAAAATCAAAAGTAACAATTCCTCCTGACAAGCCGGTTTGACTCGTTTGTAAGAATGTGCTAAATTTCATATGCCAACCCACAGCATATGCCCAACAAACTATCCCGATTCTGGAAGGAACTGAAACGAAGAAATGTGGTCCGGGTGATCACGGTCTATGCGGGAGCTGCCTTTGTAATCATCGAGCTGATCAACAACATTACGGAACCACTCCGATTACCTGAATGGACTCCTACACTGGTTATCATCATACTTCTCATAGGATTCCCCCTGGCGATCATTTTTTCCTGGATTTATGACATACACCCTGAAGAAGGTTTAGTAAAAACAGATCCTGCCAACGAGGTCAAGACTGAGGATGTACCCGGATCATCCAACAGTTGGAAGGTCGCCAGCTACATCAGTTTTGTCGTAATAGTAGGATTGATTGTTCTGAATATCATTCCACATTCAGGTAAAAAAGAGATTCTGGATAAATCCATAGCGGTGCTCCCTTTTGCAAATATGAGCGATGCTGGCGAATTTGAACATCTGGGTGATGCGATCACCGATGAAATCATCATGCAGCTTTACAAGATCAATGAATTCCAGGTACGGTCCCGGACCTCCATCATGCAATATAAAGAGACCAGGAAAGCGAGCCCGGATATCGGTCAGGAACTGAATGTTAACTATTTACTGGAAGGATCTACACAGCGGTTTGAGGACCAGGTAAGGATACGTGTTCAGCTTATTGAGGCATCGACAGATGACCATATATGGGGAGAGATTTATGAAGGAGACTGGAGTGATATCTTTGATATACAGATAAATGTTGCCAGGAAAGTCGCTCAGAAACTCAAAACGGTACTTACTCCTTCAGAACTCGAAAGAATCGGGATCAAACCGACCGAAAATATTGAAGCCTATAACCTTTACCTGCAAGGACGCTACTACTGGAACAGAAGAACCAAGGATGATCTGCTTAAATCCATAAGCTTTTTTGAAAAGGCAATATACATGGACTCTTTATATGCCTTAGCTTTCAGTGGAATTGCGGATGCATACATTGTGCTTGGAGAGTTATCTTTCCTTGAGGCGGCCAAAGGTTTCCAGAAAGCAAGAGCCGCTGCATTGAAGGCAATTGAACTGGATAAGAATCTTGCTGAACCCCATATTGCTCTGGCAGCAGTCAGGCGTGATTATGATTGGGACTGGACCGGAGCTGAACAGGAGTATTTGAAAGGGATTGAACTGAATCCGGATAATGCCACTGCACATCAATGGTACTCGGAATTCCTATCAGTTATGGGAAGGCATGATGAAGCCATGGAGGAAATCAATGTTGCACTGGAATTGGATCCCCTGTCGCCTATTATTTTCACAATTGCAGGTTCGATAACATGCAAGTATGCCCGCCGGTATGATCAGGCTCTTGATCAGTGTTTGAAAGCATTTGAGATCGACAGCAATTTTGTCTACGGTCACAATTCGACTGCAGGAGTTTACATTGTGCTTGAAAGGTATGACGATGCTGTTAGGGAAGCGAAAAAAGCTGTGAACCTCTCAGGTGGTGATTATAATTATAAAGGTACACTTGCATGGGCTTATGCACTGTCGGGCCAGGTAGAGGAATCTGAGGTGATCCTTCAGGAACTAATTGAGAAAGCAGATACTATCACGATGTGGAATGATGAAATTGCAAAGATCTATCTGGCACTCGGGATGAAGGATCTGGCAATGGACTGGTTGGAAAAGGGTTTACCAGATCGTGATTTTTACCTGATCCATCTGAATGAACAACCTTACTATGATGATCTAAGAGAAGATCCCAGGTTCAAAGATCTTCTGGGTAAAGTGGGATTTATGGAATGAATATCTATTTAATATCCCTGATCTGTTTCCATTTCTCCGAGATCTCGTCCGAGAATTCATCCCACTTGCCTTCTATTTCTTTGCTCTTTGTTTTTAATCTGGATTTCAGGTAGTACAATTTATTGGTTATATCGTGCTTTTTTTCCTCCCAGGTTTCTTCTGCTTCCATTTCTCCAAGGTGTAACTGCAGCCTGAAAAGATCGAACCGGGTTTGAAAATCTTCTAATTTGTCATCCATCTTCTCATGAATATCTTCGACATGTTCTTTCGATTCTTTGTAGACTTCAGAGATTTCCTGTCTGAGCTTATGAATGCCTTCGGCAATCTTTTTCTGTTGTTCTTTAAATTGTTCTTTCGTTTCAGCTCTGGCACGAGCGGAATGAACACGCAACTCCTCCAGTGAGGCTTTCAGTTTCTGTGCCTTTTCACTGCCCGTATCTTTGACCTTGTCCAGTTTGTCAGCCATGGATATAAGCCAGTCTGCCAGGTTTTCCTTTTGCTTTTCAAATTCTTCTTTGACTTCCTCGGATCCTTTTTCCAATTGAGCCTCCAGGTGATCGACCAGTGTTTTCCAGTCTTTGATCTTATTTGTCTCCTTTTCTTTCATATCAATCTGTTAAGTAATCAATCCTTACTGTAATAAATTTAACTAATTAAATTGAAAATGAGACTGTCAATAATGCCGGATTGCCTGAGTTGTATATATAGAAATTATGCGATACATTTGTTCGGTATATTACGAACAGCACAAAAACTGAAATCAATTATAACCCTCAAAAAATTAAGAATCATGGGATTAAAATCACTCGGATTTATTGGTGGCGGGAGAATCACCAGAATTATCCTTCAGGCCCTGTCTAATAAACAAATTGAGTTATCTTCCGTTCTGGTTTGCGACACCAATCCGGAAGTACTGGAGGCACTTAGAAAACAATTTCCAGAGATTCAAATAACTGGTACCAGCGAAATTGCAGCAAAGCAGGAAATAGTATTTATCGCCTTGCACCCGCCTGTAATTATGGAGACACTTGAACAAATCGATGCATCGATTTCCGCTACAACGCAGGTAGTTTCTCTTGCCCCAAAAATCAGCATCGATAATCTCTCTTTAAAACTGGCTACAAAGAATATTGCACGCATGATTCCCAATGCCACTTCATACATCAACGAAGGTTATAATCCGGTTTCATTTTCGGCTGAATTTTCTTCCAATGAAAAACAATCTTTGCTTGAGATGCTGATGAATATGGGAAAAACGTTTGAAGTGGAAGAATCAAAGCTCGAAGCGTATGCAATGATCTCCGCGATGTTGCCGACTTATTTCTGGTTTCAGTGGAAAGAAATGCAAAACCTGGGCATGCAAATGGGTTTGAGTGAATTGGAAAGCAAAGAAACGGTTCAGCAGACTCTACTGGCTGCAATCGATTTAATCTTTGATTCTGAACTGAACTACAGTGACGTCATTGATTTAATTCCTGTAAAACCTATCGGTGAGAATGAAACTCAAATTTCCGAAATCTATCAGACCAAACTGATGGGATTATATCAAAAAATAAAGCCATAAAGCAAAGTGTGAAAGATATAAGTGAATGACCTAGATCCTTCCTCCTATTATCAGTATATCGTCCATTTGAGAATGGCCATCCATCCAGTCCTCAAGTGTCTTTTCCAGAATGCGCTTTTGCTCGTACATGGGTTGATCGTGCATTTTCACAAGTAAGTTCTTGAAGTTTCTACTCATGAATTTCCTGCTATCTTTCCCGCCTTTCTGATCAATAAAACCATCTGAGAATATATAAAATGCATCTCCAATCTCAAGCTGAATCTCATGATTGGTGAATGGCTTTGCTCTCCCCTGATAGTATCCAACAGGCATCTTATTAGCCTTGATCTCGTTTAACCTGGTTACCCCATTCTCATCCTGTATCAAGTATAATGGATTGTATGCTCCCGAATATTGCAGGATTCTTTTCCTTTTTTCCAGTACACATATCGCCATATCAATCCCGTCTTTAGATTCATCAGGCTTGCCATGCTGCCTGAGGGTTCTCATTATCCGGTATCTGAGTTCATCCAGGACCTGGCTCGGTTTTGTGATCTCCCTTCTTTGTGCAATCTCATTCAAATAACTAATACCAAGCATACTCATAAATGCACCTGGAACCCCATGACCGGTGCAGTCGGCTGCTACAATGATTATATACTGGTCAATTTGTTTGATCCAGTAGAAATCACCACTTACAATATCCCTTGGCTTAAATAATATGAAAACATCATCAAGGAGCTCGTTAATATATGGTTCAGGAGGTAACATAGCTTCCTGAATCCTTTGAGCATAACTTATACTCTCGACGATCTCATTCTTCTGGGAAATAACCAGGTCACGTTGCCTTTTCAGGTCATCCCGCTGGGCTTCTACTTCATCTCTCTGAGCTTCGATTTCATCCCTCTGCGCCTCAATTTCAGTGTTGGCTAATTCCAGTTCCTGGGTCCTTTCCTTAACCTGTACTACCAGCCTTTCCTTCTGGGCTTTGATGGCATTTATTCTTACGATATAAAAGAGATAGGCGAGCACCAGGATGAACAAAAACAGTGTGATACGAAAGATCCATGTATTGAACCAGGCCTGCCGAATAGAGAATTCATATTTCTCAGCGTAACCCCAGACATTGTTCTTCCCTTTGGCCTTGTAGATGAATTCATATCCTCCCGGTGGAAGGTTGCTGTAATAGGCCCTGTATTCACTGCCCCTGTGATAGGAAGTAAACTTGTGTCCCATTCCTCTCAGGTAATACTCATACTCCACGGATGTCTCATCTGAGTATGAGAGAGCGCAAACTTCAAAAATGAAGCTGTTCTCCTTATGGGAAAAGCTTCTTCCGTTCTCCACAGGAATCCGGTCCCCGTTCAGAAATATATTTTCGATATAACAGGGCGGAGCATAGTTCTGGGCTGATTTTGCCCGGATGTTAAAATTGGAAATACCGTGATAGGTTCCTACCCAGAGCAGGTCGTTCCGGTCCAGGAAGAGTCCCCCACTTGTAATTTCATCCCCGCTCAGCCCATCTTTGGTATTAATGGTTAGCTCGAACTCCAGTCGTTCGATGTTGAAATAACTGAATCCTTTGTTGGTCCCCACCCACAGGTAGTTCCTGTTCTTTGCGGGAAGGATCGTTTTGATCACCATCTCCCTGCCCAGCCCGAAAAACTCCAGGCTGTCGAATCGTCCGGCTGTGATCTTTCCAATCCCGATGTCCGTCCCCACCCAAACATCATCCCCGTCCCTGCAAAGTGACCAGATATTGCTTTCGGTTTCCTGCTCCAGTTGGAATTCGCTACCGGTGAAGGTTACGAAACCGTTACTATTCCCTCCTATGATCCTGCCATCCAGTTCAATAAGCTGAAAGATGTTGGCTGTATACCTGTTCTTCAACTGAACTGGCTGTGAATAAAATGAAGGGAAATAATAGATGACCCCATTGATCCCGGTCAGGAGGAAGATTTCTCCCCTGCTGGAAACGAAAATATTGTCGATACTATGGGAGACCTGGCTGAAATGGATTTGATGAATGATCTCCAGGTTGTTTTTACTGACTTCATACAATCCTTCATTGTTGGCCAGGATGATATTGTTGTTGGGCAGAAGTGTCCCGGCAAATTTTGTATTACCTCTCCTGAATTTCGATGTGAAATTCACCAGCCGGTCATTCTGGAAATAGAAGATCCCGTTGTCAGAAGCGATCCATAGCCGGTTCTCCGAATCCTCAAAAGCAGAATTAATATTGCTATTGATTACCCCGGGGAAGAAGTTCCTCAGCCCCCTTCTGTTGGTCAGGCGATGCAATCCGCCTGAAAATCCGATCCAGATATTATCTTCCTGATCGATCAGAAAAGAAAGTATCTTATTGTTCTTGATCCCGATCGCCTCCTCGTAGACGATCGGCTTCTCTTCGGTGGAGATAACCTGTATGATCTTAGAATCCGCAACCAGCCAGACCGAACCGAACCTGCTGGTGGTAATGTCAGAAATAATATCGACAGGAAACTGCAGTCTTTCATTCAGGTTCCGGACCCTGGCATTGTACCGGTCTTCCTCAAAGTCCTTCACGTGGGTAATCAGGAGGCCCTTATCAGTGGAAATCCATAAAGAGTCATTATTATCGATCAAGAGAGAATAACTGTCCATATCACTCAGTCGTGAAACACTCTCATTTACACCGCTGATCATATAAACCCCACTGATCGTTGCCAACAGGAGGTGTCCCCCTTCAGGATCCTCTGCGATATCGTATACGATTTCGGGAAGTTCAGGGAATTTTGAATTCATGGATCGGATGATTCCGCTTTGGTCCTCCCTGTAGACGCCGTTGTCCCCGATGATCCATTTCTCATTTCGCGAATCCACAAATACCCTGATACATGACGTGCCCTCCAGAGATACCCTGACCGCACTATCATTCCGAAACTCAGCGATCCCGCTGGTGGTGGCAAAATACATGGTTCCGCTGCTGTCCTGGTTGATATCACGGACTGAATTTGATGGCAGACCCTGTTCCCGGTTAAACACGACCATTTCCCTGCCATTGTAACGCGCGGCTCCCGAGTTGGTCCCGAACCATAAGTACCCTTTCCTGTCCAGGAAGATGGAAAAGACATCTTCCTGAGGAAGTCCGTCATCCGTACCATAGCTCACATTGGGCAATTGACCGGTTTGCAGGCTTTCGAAATAGCTGTTGATAAAGGCTTCAGGGGCTTCGAGCGTATTTCCATGTAGTGATTGAAGGAGAGCCCCAATGAGACCTTCCTGACGGGACCGTTCAAGGAATTGTTCCACTTCACGCTGAAGTTCCGGCTGGTCCTTGCGCATGGCCCAGCAAATGTTCAACTCACTGATTTCAAGCTTACCTTCAAGTTCGGGATACTCAGAAAGTACAAAGGGAGTATTGTAAAGAATGGTATAGTCTGCTTTCCCTGAAACCACATCTGATAAGAAATTATTTACATTCTCGGGGTAATAGTTGGTGATCCCGTTTCGCCTCAGGAAATCCTCATACACCGTTTCACTTCCTGTCACACCCCTGTAACTCTGTAGATCATCTATGGAATTGATGTCAACATCCTTCCTGGCAATAACAGTGTGGGAAGATTGATATACCGGGATCAGGTTCACCTTGTTAGAACGCCAGTCCGCCGGAGCAAAAGTTTCACATGCAAGGTCGAAATAATTGAACCAGTCGGGTGTATAGGAGGAATCCCTGAAGATTTTCCCCTCCTTGGTTTCCCAGTATCTTTCAAAATCGGGTGTCACTACAAACTCTAAAGAAACACCGAGATAATCGGCAAGTTCTTCGGCCAGTACATGCATGAACTGTTTTTGACCGTCTTCCCTGTAAACAAAGTTGCGATCCCGCAGGGCCACAATCAGTTTCCGGGATGCGATGATCTCATCCAGATCGCGATGATGCCTTTCCAGCCGGAGGTTTTTCCTCAGGCCATCAAGATAGGAGGCATAGGTGATCCCGAACCTGCTTATAAAAAGTTCATCCAGTACCCCGTTACTCAGTATGGTTTTAAAGAAATTTTCCACCTCCTGTGCCAGGGGATTATTCTTCTCAACTGCCCAGGCGGTCTGTGTAATGTCACTGATGGGAAAAGCAATCTTGTATCGCTGTCCGCTGCCGGCAATGAAATTCAATGCTTCATCTGCATCCTGGATGATCCCGTACAATCCGCCCTCTTCCATAAGTCTCTTTGTTTCAACACTGCTCCTGGTAGGGATCATCTGTATACCCCCTCCGATGGAGGAATTAATTTCATTCAGGTGCTGTTCAAAGGTGGTGGCCCCCAGAAAGGCGATGCTTTTACCGGCAAGATCCCCGAATCCCCCCGGAAGTGGTTCATCCCTGTCAATCACTAACAGCTCTGCAGATTGCATTGTTTTTGCAAAACTAAAGAGTTTCTTTCTCCATTCAGTAACAGAGAAGGTAGAGCAGATAATATCGGCTTTCTTCAGTATATCAGGTGTATAGGTAAGGTCCGGATCTGTCACCAGGCCGGAAGGGATCACACCCTCGTTCATAAATACCTCATCCCAGTCTATTTCCAGTTCGATCATCTCCACGTTCAGGTAACGGGCGAACTCCAATGCCAGGTCGTGATTTACATTAACCAGATCGACAGAAGTAAAAGCCACATATATCTTACCGCTTCGCTTGATCTCCTCAAGGCTCCTTCCACTGGAAACATGAACGTTCAGCATCAAGAAAAGGAATAGTAATAATCTCCTGGAAAGCATGTTTGGGTCAGGGTAGATGCTGAATTAGATTTAGTAACTACAAGTTACTGATTTTAAGCATATAATTCAAATATTGCGTCCTTCACTAAAAGATCCCAAACCAGATACCCTTCAAACAGGTATCTGGCTTCGATATTCGAATTCAGCTGAGATTCACCTGCCTTCTATGCCCATAAACATTGATGAAAAGATGTTCAACGTAAAAAGATGTCCATTCGTCAATAAATCAGCACGTAACAGGAAAATTCACTAACTTACTGTATCGTACAAAGGCTAATGACATGTTTTACCGGTCCCACATAGTAGTTCCTGGTAAGAGGATTCTATTGCCGGTTTTTCTGGTGATAGCAATCCTTTCATTATTTAGCCTTAAAGCTCATTCACAGGATGAGTATTATTATGTGATCAACGCCAAGGCGGGCGCCGGGGGTGCCATTAATCCCTCGGGTAATATTTATGTATTGAATAACAGCAATATAACCTTTACAATCATTCCCGAAGCGGATCGTCAAATCAAAGATGTGGAGGTGGATAAAGTAAAGATCGGACCGGTATCCTCCTACACATTCGAAAACGTTACCTCTGATCATGCAATTTCTGCCACTTTCGAAGCCAGGGAGTTTGTTATCTCCGCAAGTGCCACTGCAGGAGGAACGATCAATCCTGAAGGGGAAGTGATTGTCAAGTATGGAACCGATAAGGAATTTCGATTTACAGCCGATCCGGATCATGAAATTCTGGATGTGCTGGTAGATAATGTCAGCATGGGGCCTCTTGATAAGTATAAATTCCTGGATGTCACCTCAGATCACACCATTCGTGCGGTATTCAGTTCATCTCTGGGAATCCTTGACCTTTCCATTCCCGATGTGTCCATGAAAATCGGTGATGTGGTTACTGCCACTCTGACTGTAGATCCCACGTCCGGAACTCCCTATACTCTGATATCCGGGAATGTGGGAGGTTATCCCCTGGGAAATCTTCAATTCGTTTCTGAAAATACCTATGTTGCAAATTTCACCATTACGGAAGGAGGAAACAGCTTTACAGCCTCCCAGAATATTCCTGTCAGCGAACTGGT
>CAYRLP010000006.1:0-8962 GCA_964424935.1 uncultured Bacteroides sp. | reverse complement strand
TATCAGATGGAGACCTTTTCAGCGCACCCTACAATCTCCCCATTATTCAGGGGAATGATCCCCTTGATGCGGCCTTGCCTTCGATCGACAGCATGCAGGTCTCAGAGGGCCTGTTTGGGATCGGGGACGAGATAGTCCTGATTATCGAAGCAGATAGTTCAGGCTATAGCCTGAGTTCAAATTCCAGCTTTAACGGTATCGATGTAACGGCCCCCAATATTTCTTTTACAGAATCGGGTGGAGGCGCCTATTCCCTCCATTACATCGTACTGGAGGGAGATAACGAAGTGGTGGCAGGAATCTCAGAAATAGAAGCATCCATTGTCCTGGTAAAACCATCGGGCAATGTGGGCCTGCCCTATACTTCCGTGTCCAATGCATCCATGCTGTCCATCGACTCCCATCCACCGGTGGTTACACGCCTGGAGGTGCCTTCACTGGAAGTGGGTGTCGGGGGGATTGTAACGGTGCAGGTGAGTTCAGATGGAACAGGGTATATTGCTGGAGCAGGCACCTTCATAAACGGTGTTCCACTGGATTCAGACAGGGTATCTCTTACAGAGCTTGGGAATAATCTGTATGAGCTCTCCTACATGGTTGCAGACGAAGATGCGGTTGTGGCTCCCGGTATGCTGGAAGCAACCCTGGTGCTGGTGGATGCTACAGGCAATGCAGGGATTCCCTATTCATCCATTGAACCGAATAACCTGGAGATATACACGGATTTACCAACGGCAACACTTGACGGTCCTCTGCAGGTCTGTGAGGGAGAAGCGGTTGGGCTCGGTGTTTTCCTTACAGGCAGATCGCCGTGGAGTTTTGACCTCTTTGATAGTGCGGGCACCACTTCCTATACCGGTATATCCACGGATAGTTTTTTAATCGAGGTTACCCCGGTTCAGACCACAACGTACCGGATCACTTCCCTGACCGATGTGAACGGAGTTGTAAATACAAACTCACCCGGTCTTACGATAACAGTGAATGAGCTGACCGAGGTGGAGATTGTTAACCTGGCGCAGGGGTATCAACGGGATGATGATCCTGTTTTGCTTGAAGCGAATATTCCCGGCGGAGTTTTCTCAGGCCCCGGAGTGAACAGTTCAATGGGAACCTTTGATCCCGGTCTGGCCGACACGGTGAATTCTCCACATACGATTTATTATACCTATGAGAATGCGTTTGGCTGTATCAGCACAGACAGTGCCCAGGTATATGTGTGGGGTTCAGAAAGCGGTA
Organism: uncultured Bacteroides sp.; assembly: GCA_964424935.1. Classification (GTDB taxonomy): domain Bacteria; phylum Bacteroidota; class Bacteroidia; order Bacteroidales. Next base: position 7,723 of record CAYRLP010000006.1, on the reverse strand, counting down.
TCTTAATACCGGCCAGCAGGGTATGTCTCAACGCCACACCTTTTACCGCCATCGTACTGAATATTCCGGGAATAACCGGATCCTTCAGCTTGCTGGATTCCAATGATCAACCTGTTACGGGACTCACCGATCACGGTGACAATACGGCAACCATTGATCCGGCGCAGTTAACCACAGATAGTTTTACTATCGTATTCCAGTATGAAAACGTGACCACCCAATATCTCAGAAAGTCATTCACGGTTGAATCGGCAGCCCAGCCTTTGATCCTTAATTTGAATGATACGGCCTATTGCCAGAATATCATTCCGTTTGTCCTCCAGTCAAATCTGGAAAATGTCCTGTTTGAAGGCCCGGGTGTTACCGGCACAATCGACAGTGGTTTTACTTTCAATCCGCAGGAAGTTCCCCCGGGTATCATTGAAATCAGCTGTACCAACATCACGGATATAGGATGTACGGCAACCACCCTGAAAAGTGTGTTTATTCTGGAAGCACCTGATGTGAAGTTTGCCCTGAGCACAGCCTGCGTACCCGAGGGTGGAGAGAATGCCACCTTTGAAAACCAGACCACGCCTGCTTCAATCATTGAATCATGGGACTGGAATTTCGGAGATCCGGCCAGCGGAGCCGATAATCAGAGCAATCTTGCGAATCCCACTCATTATTACCAGATGCCCGGGCAGGTTACCATCGGCCTCACAGCCACCACACAAGAGGGCTGCATGGTTACTTATGAATTGGATACTTTAATCAGCAGTCAACCTGTTGCAGATTTCACCTGGATAAGCGATTGTTTCGACCAGGAGGCAGCTGTGAAGTTTATTAACCGGTCCAGCGGCGGATCAGCCTCGCTCGATACCATCCTGTGGACATTTATGACCAGGGATGAGACTATTCTGGGTGAGATCCAGGCAGATCCAGGCACCGATACGGTCTCCTATGTGTTTGCTTCAGCGGACAGCTTCCTGGTGGATCTTTACGCGGTAAGCGAGGGGGGATGTTCCAGCAGGATTGCTAAAGAGATCATCCTGAGACCTACGATCCACCTGGAACGCGAGGGTTATCTGGAGGATTTCAATAATTCCGACGGAATGTGGAGTATCTGTTCTGATGACCAGCTGGCAAGTTGGGTATGGGGCAGCCCTGATTTTAACGGATATTCCCAGGTACCGGGGGATAGTGCATGGTATACAGATTTACCCGATGGGATAAACGGATACCAGGAGAATTCCTGGATCCAGAGCCCCTGTCTGGACCTTTCCGGTGTGGACCGTCCCATAATCAAACTGGACCTGATGAAGAGCTTTGTGCCCTTTATCGATGGTGCCGTACTTCAGTACAGGGATGTGATAGAGGAGGGATGGAAAACTGTGGGCAAGGGCACTACGGGTATTGAATGGTACAATATGGAAGATATCATACAACAGCCCGGTGGCAGTTCTACCGGTTGGGGATTTACAGAATTTACACCGGACACTGGATGGATACGTGCGATGCATGACCTGGATCAGGTGGCCGGGAAAACCAATGTGGCCTTCAGGATCGCCATCGCGACAAGCGGCCAGCAAAAAATGGGCAACCAGGGTTTTGCTTTTGATAATGTAGCCATTACACCCCGGACAAAGCTCACCGTTCTGGAACACTTTACAAATTGCAATGATGACACTTCAGCCCTGGCGGATGATATAATTAATACGCTGGTTACCATGCATAATGAGGATGTGATCGATCTGCAATATCACATGGAATACAGGGATCCGGATCCCATGAACTTGAATAATCCGGAGCCTCCATCCACAAGATCTTTTAACTATGGGATCCCAAAAGTGCCATTTACAGTGCTCGAAGGTGGCTTCGATTTAAATCACAGGTATGATTATTCGGATCTCAATAAGGGGGTTATAGAGGAACAGTTGCGATTGCTCACTTTTGAGAATACGGCATTTGATATTGACCTGTCTGTGGAGTGGCTGGAAACCGGGCTGGAGGCTTCCACAACCGTTACCTGCCTGAAGGATGGTTTTGATAAATACCTGCAGTTATACCTGGTGGTTTTTGAAACTGAAGTAACGGCCTACACAGGCAGCAATGGAGACACTCGTTTCCGTAATGTCGTACTGGATATGCTGCCCACGGCAGCAGGTAAATTGCTAGATGACAACTGGCATATAGGAACAAACGATGTACAAACCTTATTATGGTCCTACAAGCCCTACGTGGAAGACGTCTATGACCTGGCAGTTGCAGCATTTATTCAGGAGCGCAGTACTGGAAAGATCCTCCAGGCTGCAGTGGAATATCAGGATCTGAGTGTGGGTAAATCCGATCCGTTATCCGAAAAAGGCAGTCTCTATATTTATCCCAATCCGGCTTCCCGGCTGATCTATGTGAACCTGGGATACAGGACTGAAAACAACGGCAGGATCGAACTTTTTGATATACATGGTAAGCTTGTCCTTGAAGAAACAGTCCCACCTGGTTACCAGGTAATCCAGCTCGACATCGACCGGTTAAATAATGGAATGTATGTCTTACGCTGGATTGAGTCCGGTGTGGTCAAAGGCATGAACAAGGTTGTTGTGAACCGCTAGGTCCTTCACCTTCCAAGATTCAGCATCCTGATCGCTCCCCTGACAACAATTAAGAATACAATTCCCCCGATAATCAGGTCAGGATATCTTGATTCAGTTACCAATACGAGAATACCAGCCAGAATAACCCCACTGTTGATGATGACATCGTTTGAAGTGAAGATCATGCTGGCTTTCATATGTGCTTCGTCACTTTTCGACCTTTGTAAGAGATACAGGCAGACAGAGTTCGCAATAAGTGCCAATACGGACACTGCAATCATCGTCCTGAAGTCAGGCACGGCCTCAGCAACGATAAACCGTCTGGTTACTTCAAAAATACCAAGACCAGCCAGAACAAACTGGATAATACCACTGAATCTAGCTACTGATTTCTTTCTTGCAATTGTTGATCCCACCGCCCACAGGCTAAGACCATATACCGATGCATCTGCAAGCATATCGAGGGAATCTGCAACAAGACCCATTGATCGAGATAATAGACCAGTAGTGATTTCAATCAGAAAGAATCCGAAATTTATTGCCAGGACCGTCCATAACAGCTTTGATTGAACCTCATTACTTCCCTTGTCAATCTCCCACTCATATTCAACCGTTTCAACGTGCTCACTCCCCAAATTCAATGCCTTCAGTCGATCTGTGATCTCCTGATTCTTAACAGTATGAAAAACAAGCAGCTGTCTGGCATCCAGATCAAACTCAAGTTTCCTTATCTCCGCCAGATCGTCCAATTTCAAACGGATCATGTTTTCCTCAGATGGACAGTCCATCTTCGAAATATGGTACTCAGATTTCAGCATTCAGGATTTCTATTTGCTAGCATATATTTCTCCCAACAATAGTAACAATTTATGAATACTGCTAGCTTTTTAGCACCTATTTTAAATGAGGCGGATAATCAACAACTTCTTCTTTATTACGGTCCCAGTACATTTTTTTGCCTTCGCGGTATGCCCTGGTAGCCATTACCACCCCAACCGAATGCCAGAACCCGGTGTGGATATGCCCGTTTGTATCGGGGTTCCTGTCCCGCATGCAGTCAATCCAGTTATCCAGATGCCATTTACTGTTATCGCTTACGGACCAGGGAGGAAGCCGGTTTCCATATTCTTCACAGGTAATCATTTCGGCTTTTCCGCTCTTCACTGCAGCGGCTATCCCTTCATAAAAATCGAAACCGGCAGGCAAATCCTGGTGCTCGGGTATAAGAAACCAGCGGGGACTGCCCTCCCCGCCATGGGCAAAAAGCGTTGCATCTTTCCCGCGAATACAGGAGTAGTCTCCAAATTTGCTGGCATAGTTCGAAGTATAGGAGTACATAAACTTATCTTCTTCATAAGTTGCTAGAGCCTGAAACGTATCAGGATTTTGACGGATATCAGGCCAACCGAATATGCCCCCGTTTGCAACCATCGTATCCGGAATAGCCGTATCGGTATAAAAATGTACCAGGCCAATCCCATGGCTCATCCATTGTGAGGTTATCCCTCCGGAATACTCCCTGAAAATCCTGAATTCAAAATATTTCCACGGGTCAAATGGTTCGTAAGGTTTTCCCAGCAACCACCTGTTCCAGTCCGTATCCTCCTCTTTTATTGCAGCAACATCAGGGTCGTCCGGAACATGCCAGCGATGGTCGTTATCGTTCCAGACCTGCTCGATTTTTGTTATTTGCCCCAGTCTACCGGAACGGACAATATCCCTTACCTTTTTTTGTATGGGATCGCTTACCCACTGCGACCCCATTTGTACAACCTGTCCCGATTTAAGGACGGCTTCCCTGGCAAGCTTGGCCTCGTCTACATCCTGTGCCATTGGCTTCTCACAATAACAATCTTTACCAGCATTTACTACTTCAGCCAGGATCCTGGCATGTTGATGGTCGCCCGTGGCAATCATTACAGCATCCAGTTCAGGCATATCCAGCATATCTTCAGAATATTTGAACTGGTTTACGTCTGTTCCAAACAGTTTTTTGCAATCGGCAGCAGCTTTTTCGCGGTTGTTAAGCCAGATATCACAAACAGCCACAACCCCGAGATTTTTATCTTCAAGAGACATTTTCACCATCTGACGGTGGCCGCGGCCACGCGCCCCGCAACCTAGAAACCCGATGTTTATCCTGTCGTTCGAACCAATGATCCTTTTATAAGAAGATGCACTCATAGCATTGACAGAAGACTTAGTTAGTGCTGTCCCTGCAATACCCGCCGCTGCTTTACCAATAAAATTCCTGCGTGAGATCTCTTTTTGCGACATGATCTTTATTTTTTAAATTATCCGGCTTACCCGGGTCTCAGGCTTTGTCTTTCAGGCTTCTTCCACCACCCTCCAGCCTATCCTGTCGGCAAGGGCATAAGCCGATTCTTTAAGGTCACCGAAGAAGGTAACACGATGCCATCCCCAGATATCCCACATGGAGAACAGTTTTTCAATGTCCCCTAAAGGTTCAGCGCATAATTTAGTCCTGCAGGCACGGTCATCGGGATCGTTATCCCGGCTGATGGCCTGATGCAGCAGGATCTCTTTTCTTCCCTGGTTGATCTGCATACTGGTGGTCAGATAACCCACGGGCAGGATGGAACGAACCGATGCCCCCTGCCGGTCTTCCGAATGCGTCATGATTAAATACGGGTTCACGGGCCCATCCGAACCGAACATCCTGTTGGGGGCAACACAGTGGGCATAGATGATCTGCCTGCTGGCAGTATCAATTACCGGATCGGATATATAACCCGGCCTTCCACCCGTCATGCTGTTGAACGCCACCATGGTTGCGGTTGAATTGATATCACACTCACAGCCACCAATCAGGCCCTCGTTATTCAGTTCATGAAATCCCAGACAGGGATAGGCATGGATATGCCCTCCGTAAAATCCCCCGAGGCAGTTGATGGTAATGGCATTGGCATCGTAGTCCTTCAGAACCTTCTTCATGCCCAGGTACATGGCCGCAGAATTCTGAAGGGTTTCAAAAGAGACATCTGTCACCTCTGCCGCTTCCTTCTGCCAGCGTTCTGCGATTTGCCGGGATTCCTCCCTGTCAGCATTTTTCCAGGCTTCATTGACGGTCGCAAATGAAAGATACTCAAGCGGGATGCCCATGACCGGCTCTGCAGGCCTGGATTCTTCATCGTTCACTGCAAGGATACGGGATGAATTCATGCGGCTGAAACAATCATCCGGGGATATGGTGCTCAGATCATCTGCGATCACGCGCCGTTTTCGAGGTGATGGGGTTGCCTTCAGCCGGGCCTGCCTGGTGGCCGCCACAAATTCGGGAACAGATCCGCCTTTCCGGATGACATTGAATGCTTTCACGGCATCTACCAGGTCATCCATACTGGAGGATGAGACAAATCCCAGATTTTCCTGTCCTTCTCTCAGGAATCCGGCGTTATACACAAGGAATCCACCACTGCCGGCATATTTGAAATCCACGTAAAGCACGGGTTTGGCAGTGGTCGCTACAGACTGGACCACCCTGTTCCAGCAATTCATCTGGAATACGATATATCCCCCCACCCCGGTATCCCGGTCCAAAGCCACTATTTTTTCTGCCTCCTCCGGTCCGGTTGCCATGGACTGAACGAATTCAAATTCAGGGCAGCTATCGGCCAGCACCCTGTTGAAGTTCTCCATGACCGGTCCAAAATCATATCCCACATTCGGCCAGTCGGGACCGGGTTGCACCACAGCATGCAGGGAATAGATGATATGCAGCTTCAGCTTCTCGCCCCTGCTGCAGGAACTCAGGCCCATTATAGGCATGGTTGTCAGGCACGCAGAACAGGCAGCACACGAATGAAGGAACGTCCGGCGGCTGGTCCTTCCTGCGGCATTTGAATAAACCGGGATTGTTTTCATGACATATTCATTTATGGTATAAGTTATTTTCGATTCAACCTCTCCAGGGTCTAGAACGGTTCACACCGGCAAGACAGTCGAGTGCAGTATTCACATCCTCCACTATTTGAAAGTCATACATGCCGACGCAGATGAAATCAGCACCGTTGTCAAATGCATACCTGAATCCCCGCTCCGGCGTTATGGCACCGGCTGCCAGTGTCTTGAAAGCGATCCAGGGCTCTTCCAGGTCATGCATGAAATCAATGGCCTCTTGCGGCTTCAAGCAAAAATTATTGTCTTTCCATCCGGGTTCCGGAACATCCTTCTTTTCAAGATCCACCTGTGCCGACCAGTAATCGTCCGAATGAAGTGTTTTCACCCAGAAGTCAGGTTTGATACCCTGCTCCACACATGCCTTTATCGTCTCAATGCGGTGGGCTCCGATTCCCGCCGGTTTGCCATAACTGCGTATCAGTTCAAGGCCTTCGGCAAGTTCATCAAAAAAAGAGGGATCATTGTTGTATACCCTGCTATCCGATATCCCCCCATGGCTGTACAGGGCATCTGCCCCTCCTTCGATGGACACTTCGATTCCTTCGATAAAGGTTTCCCCCACACCGCAATCCGAAATGAATTTCATCTTCCCCCCTGTCTCCTGCCAGTACCTGGCCAGAATGCGGTTTAGCTGAGGATTTGTAATGATGGCATTGATTCCACATTTTTCTGCCAGTTGCAGGGTCATCATTACCTTCTCGTCGGTATGGTACATTTTGATCAGCTTATCCACGTAGATCAGGTCCCTTGCATGGGCCCACCCGCCTATCAGGTTCCCTCCCATGACCAGCCGGCTCAGTTCAAATTCCCCTATTTTTCCTTTTGGAACGGGCCCTTTCAGATCTTCGAGCGAGGTATATGTAAAACTTTTCAGGGTAGCCCCGGTAATTGCATCCGGCTGGGCGGCCAGGAATCTATTTTCCAGGCTGTCCCACCTTTTTTTCCTGTACAGCACATAGGCAAATGCTCCGATAAATGGAATACTGATCATATCACGAAGAAATTCGCGGCGTCTGTTTGCAGGTTCTCCTTCCTGTATCGGTCCCGGCACGGGTACAGCGGGTCTCTCCTCCTTCCAGCGCCTGAGCCAGTGGTCTGCTCCAAAGGTAAAACCTGCCGGAAGGGCCGCGAAGACTATCAGTACAAACAGTTCGATCAGATTCTTATCCACCCACTGATAATTGCCTTCGGCAACTGCTCCCAGCGTATGCCCGAAGATAGGCGGG
>CAYRLP010000005.1:9568-19037 GCA_964424935.1 uncultured Bacteroides sp. | reverse complement strand
GGCCGATGTTCTGGAAAAACTGAACAGACTTCCGGCCGGCAAAAAGGCCGAGATAGAAGCGGACATTCAGGAGACTTATAAGAGCCAGCCGGCGCTGGCTATGGTTGATTCACGTTACGGGATCACCAATCTTCATGTGCCCAATAATATCATTATAGATGCTTCCATGCCTAACGTCGTCCGCGACGGAGGCAGGATGTGGAACAATGACGATCAGCTTCAGGACTGTATTGCCATGATTCCCGACCGCTGCTATGCCACTATTTACAAGGAGATACTGGAAGACGCTAAAGAAAAGGGCCAGTTCGATCCGGCCACGATGGGCAATGTGTCCAACGTCGGGTTGATGGCCAAGAAGGCCGAGGAATATGGTTCTCACGACAAGACATTCGAAGCCAGTGCTCCGGGCACCATTCGCGTTGTCGATGATACAGGGACAACCTTGCTCGAACAGACGGTACAGACCGGCGACATTTTTCGTATGTGCCAGGCAAAGAATGTTGCCATCCGAGACTGGGTCAAGCTGGCCGTCAACCGATCGAAATCAAGCGGAAGTCCGGTCGTTTTCTGGCTGGATGAGAACCGTGCACATGACCGGGAGATAATCAAGAAGGTGGAAACCTATTTGCCAGCAATCGATACAAGCGGCCTGGAAATTCTTATCAAATCCCCTGAGGAGGCCATGAAATATTCACTGGAGAGGATCCGCCGTGGAGAGGATACGATTTCAGCCACCGGTAATGTGCTCAGAGATTATCTGACGGACCTCTTCCCAATTCTGGAGCTGGGGACCAGCGCACGTGTGCTTTCAATCGTTCCCCTGCTGAAAGGTGGCGGGCTGTTTGAAACGGGCGCCGGCGGATCAGCACCAAAACATGTGCAGCAGCTCGTCAAGGAGGGACACCTCAGATGGGATTCTCTGGGTGAATACAGTGCTCTTGTCCCCACTTTTGAAATGATTCTTGAAAAGACTGGAAATAAAAAGGCTGCTATCCTTGCTAAAACCCTGGACCAGGCCATTGCCCAATATCTTGAAAACGCAAAACTTCCAAGCCGCAAGGTGAATGAGCTTGATAACCGGGGCAGCACGTTTTATCTGACCCTTTATTGGGCCAGGGCACTGGCATCACAGAATGATGATGCGGATATGAAAGCTCGTTTTGCGAAACTGGCAGAAGAGCTCGGTAAAAATGAGGCCACAATCAATGAGCAACTACTAGCGGCTCAGGGCCAGCCGGTTGATCTCGGCGGTTACTATATGCCGGATCTGGAAAAAGCATCACGCAACATGCGGCCAAGCGATGTTTTCAATGAAATAATAGACAGTATTTGAAACTTAAAAACCTTGACCTGTAAAAGGTTTTCCTTCCTGTTCTGGTCTCTGCTATTTTAGGAGCTTGCAATCAGAATAACTCCCCAGATGCAAGCAAGAAAAAACTGGAAGCAGAGGTCAGAAACTTAATGATTGATCTTACTGAAGAAGCAGCCACAGGCAACATGAAATCTATATCTGAGTATGAGTTCACCACGTTGATCCCTGAATGCTGCCGGATTGGATTTGCATCCATAGATGCTTATGAAGGACGGGAAAAGGAGCAACTCCTCGAAATACTGCCTGCCACCAGAACCGTGATTGTTCTTGCACACCACGTTCAGGATTCACTTGAATGGATATGGCTCAGGTTTTCAACTGCCAGGAGCGGCGAAACCTGTCCTGCCGACATGCATTGCTTGTCCATAGCAGAAAGAATAGAATGCTATATTCATTCACTGGGGTACCAGTTGGCTATCTTGCCTTATCCAGGGAAAAGCGGGCCCATGTTTAAAACAGTGGCGGAGAAGAGCGGGTTAGGGAAGCTGGGAGACAACTATCTTTTTATGAATGAGAACTGGGGTCCATGGATACATTTACGTATTCTCCTCACTGATACAAATATCGAGTACACTCCGATGAATCTGGATAGTGGCTGTAATCATTGTGGCAATTGCCTGGAAGTGTGTCCGGCAAGTGCCATCGCCCCAAATGATTTCCATGGGATTGCCTGTCGTGATTACATAAGGGAAATGGCTCGAAGCGAATGCGATGGATCCTATGTCTATGAGTGCGAGAAGTGTTTACGGGTATGTCCCATTGGGAGACAACCCAAGGAAATTGAAGTAAGATATAAACCCATATTACCTAACAACAAGTGAAATGGAAACCTGGGCCTATGTTTTTATAACAACACAAACACCAAAACGGACGATACCATTGATCAGAGGAATTCCCGGTGTCGTACATGCAGATGCACTTTTCGGAACGCCGGATATTATTTCGATTGTCAAGGGGACAGATATCGCAGATATGGATTCGGTGATAGACAGAATAGCTGAAATCCCGGACGTATCAGGTACAGATTCGAAAATTGCCCGATGGCTGGACGATGTTGGCCCTCCGAATCCTGCCAACCATTAAATATATATTTACGCCATGAATGAACTTAGATCCATGTCTCCTTTACCGGTGAGGATACTGGCTGTTCTGCTCTTTCTGATCGGCCTGTTCGCCTTTTTCGGGTCCCTGTTTATGTGGGGTGAAGGATTTCTGCTTTCGTTTCCTGAGGGTGTGGATTACCGGTTCCCTGTGACGGATATTCTGGTGAATGCACCTGCGTCCATAATCGCGGCCCTAGGATTGTGGGGGATGAGACGCTACGGGTATGTGGCGTCCCAGTTTGTAGCCGGTTTCTATATTTATGCATCGGTTGAGATTTTCGTTGAAGTTGCGCAGTCCGGCCCACCTTATGCCATAGAGATCATTGTACCGCAGGTAATAGCTGTAGCTGTCGCAGTAATTCTGGTAGTGTACCTGTGGCGAATTCGAGAGATGTTCAAATGATAATAAACCGGGTAACAAATACCATAGTCAGTACCTTAGGAGTAATCCTGGATTATTCCTGATCTCCTTTGTATGCGGATTTGCCGCAGATATTGACAGAAGATCCAGCTGAGATATACTCGAATAAAAAGAATCAGAATGGAAAAAATAGACTTTAAGAAGAAACTCAAACATCTTTACGGACCATCTGTCAAGATGGTTGAAAAGGTGGATGTACCCCAGATGAATTTCCTAATGGTAGACGGCGAGGGCAATCCCAACACAGAGAAATCGTACGGCGATGCCATAGAAGTCTTATATGCGCTCGCTTATACCCTTAAATTCATGGTTAAAAATGGCGATGCAGGCATTGACTACGGCGTCCTGCCCCTTGAGGGCCTGTGGTGGGCCGATGATATGTCTGCTTTTACAGAAGGAAATAAGGACGAATGGAAATGGACCGCCATGATTATGCAACCCGAATTCATTACTCAGGAAATGGTTGAAACGGCCATGAAAGAGGTGGAACGGAAAAAGAATCCTGCTTCTCTTTCCCTGGTCAGGTTTGAAGCTTTCACAGAAGGAAAGGCAGCACAGATAATGCATATCGGTCCCTTCTCAGAAGAAGGGCCTACCATCGAAAAGGTTCACTCATACATCGAGCAGATGGGGAGCCGGAGGGTCGGCAAGCATCATGAAATCTATTTAAGCGATATCAGGCGGGCCGCCCCGGAAAAATGGAAAACCATCGTCAGACAACCCATGTCGTAAACAGCCAATTAATTATGCGTAAACAATATCACTTCAGGAAAAGTGGAAAAGATATATGGGTCTGGGATATAGACAGATTGGTTTCACTTTCCCGTCAGTTTGAAATTATTGAATTACCACTCAACGAAATCCAGGAACTGGATGAAGCATTCTGGTACAATCATACATCGGATATCCCTACCTGTCGATCTATTGCAGACCATGCAAAACTGATGCAGGAATCAAGTTTAGAGCATCCCGTCATAATATGTCCTGAAGGCAGAATTATGGATGGCATGCATCGTGTATGCAAAGCTTATATTTCAGGGAGAAAAACAATTAAGGCGAGAAAGTTCGACACGATACCTGAACCGGATTTTGTAAATGTTCCGGCGGACGAACTTCCTTATAACTAACCGGTAATAACGAAATGACAACAAAAGAAATCATGAATCCCAACAGGACCGCGAGGATCGCGGGTCTATTGTATGTGCTTATGATCCCACTCGGTCTTCTGGGGATCATGTATGTTCCAACAGTCCTTGTGGCACCGGGTGATACGCAGACTACCATAGCGAACATCCTGGCCCATATGGGGATGTTCCGGCTTACCATTGTCACTGCCCTGGTCGTACAGGTAGCCCATATATTCATCGTCCTCCTTTTGTACCGATTGCTCCAGCCGGTTAACAGGAACCTTGCAACGCTGATGGTGATATTCATGCTGGTTGGAATCCCCGCGACGATGCTTAATGAGCTTAACCATTTCGCCATTGTGCTGTTGCTCAGCGGTGGGGATTATCTGTATGTTTTCACAGAGGACCAGTTACAGGGTATGGTGCCGGTGTTTTTTCAATTACATGAATATGGAATTCTCATCGCCAGCATTTTCTGGGGCCTCTGGTTGCTTCCCATGGGTTACCTGGTATTCAGGTCAGGATTTATTTCGAAGATACCGGGAGTCTTATTGATCATTGCAGGCGCCGGGTACCTTGTTGATGTATTGGCCAGAATGCTTTCACCCGGCTACGGAGAGACTGTGATTGCAACCATAATAACAGCCACCATGTTTGGTGAGATCGTATTTCCCATATGGCTTCTGATTAAAGGTGTCCAAGCCGAGAAGTGGAAAAATTATCAGGAAGCAGTAGCATGAAGAAGACAGTTGCCATTACGTTTTTCAGTTTACTTGTTTCCGCCATGTTGGGGCAGGAAGTCAAACATTATGATTTAAAGGTTGATTTTGATGTCGTGCATAAAATGATTGCAGTTAAAGGAACCGTTAACATTGATTTTCAGGACCAGGATAGCCTGACGCTTGCTTTATGGAAATACACAGATATTGATAACATCCAGTTTGATTCGGATCGTGCAGATTATTCATTTGACACCGCAGGTGGATCACCCAGTCCTTACATTCCTGAAGGTGGAAAGTTGATACTCAGGAACATGAATTCACGGAAGCATTCGGTTCCGGTTTATTTTTCATATACCTGCGACATGAAAAATGTTTCGGGCTGGGCAAAATCGTTTACGGATGATTGGATTGAACTGGGATATTATACCGCATGGTATCCTGTTCATAATGAAAGCAGAGCCTTTACGTCGAGAATTACGGTTTCAATGGATCCCGGGTTTAAAGTGAGTGGTTCAGGTGTGGTAACCCGGGATGGGAATAACTGGATCATTACGCACAGCTGGCCGGTGTTTGACAATGTCATAATCGCTTCAAAGAACCTGAAATCAAGAAATGTTGGTGGAGAAGAGATCGGACTTGAGGTTATCTATACCAATTTCCCCGAGGATGATCTGGATTCTGTATCCATCATCTGTCGGGAAATTTACGGGTTCTACAGCCAGATATTCGGGAAACAGGAGGGTGCCTACCTGAAGTATGCGTTTAATCCGCTGGAAGGACGGGGAGGTTACAGCAGGGCAAAATTTGTCTCCATTAAGACGTCCGGATTAAATGATTATCTGAAAGGAGGTTTAGCTCATGAAATGGCGCATTTCTGGTGGAACAAAGCAGAAACATCAACCTGGGAAGACTGGTTGAATGAATCCTTTGCAGAATACAGCATGCTTCTTTACCTGAGGGAAAAAGAGAGTGTGAATACATTTAACAGTCTAATAAACCGCTATAAGGAGCAGACTAAAGATTCCCCTCCAATCTGGGGGGTGGACCGGCAAGGACCGGAGGCTTATAATGCACTCTATTTTAAAGGGTCCCTGATCCTTTTAGAATTTGAAAAAGAACTGGGAACGAATAAATTTTACAGATTCCTGGCCTCTGTAATAAACAACCGGATCAGCAGTACGGCCGATTTCCTGAACCTTGTTGAAAAGGAACTATCGAAAGAGCACAGGGCGTGGTTTGAAAACAAGCTAAGGACCTAAATCCCGTATAAAATGAAAGCAACCTATAAGCATACTAATATCATCGCTTCGGACTGGGAAGTATTATCACGATTCTATCAGGAGGTTTTCGGCTGCACCCCCGTGCCTCCTTCAAGAGATTTATCAGGGGACTGGCTGGAAACAGGCACTGGCGTCAAAGGTGCTCAGGTTAAAGGTATTCATTTGCGTCTTCCGGGTCATGGTAACCATGGGCCAACCCTTGAGATATTCCAGTATTCAGAAAATCTTGTGAAATCCACTCCTGCAGCCAACCGGGAAGGATATGGTCACATCGCTTTTGAAGTGAACGATGTTCAGCAGGCACTGCAGAAAGTACTGCAGCACAGAGGCTCCAGAGTTGGTGAGATTGTTAAAACAGAAGTTGACAATAGAAGAATAACCTTTGTCTATCTTGCAGATCCGGAAGGCAATATCATTGAACTGCAGGCGTGGGATTAGTCCGATATATTAAACACTGAATCAGACCAACTCTCTGTAACATTTATTGATAAGGATACTCTATGCAAAATGAACCAGAAGCTTCTATAGCAGCAAAGCCCGGAACCAGCATGCATAACCGGCAGGCGCCTTACTGGGCTGCAGCACTTGTATTATTATGCGCAACAGGCCTGGCATCAATCTGGATAAACGGGGGTACATTCTGGAAAGGATATGTGCTGGACATTACCGGACCAGCCTGGACCTATATTCTGTTCAGGGGAAGGTTCACAGCAAAGACAGATAACCTTTGGACACGTTTTTTCACCCCTTTACGTACCGTCCTGATATTTATTGCTGTGTGTTACGGGATAGAGATAGCCCAGTTTTTCGGTTTGTATAAGGCCACATTCGATCTAATGGACTTCTTCGCATATATTTCTGTCTTGTTCCCGTTATTTATTCTGGATCTGGCAACTTATGAAGAATAACTATATCGTACTTTTCAGAGGAATCAATGTGGGAGGGAAAAACCTGGTACCCATGAAAGAGCTGGCCGAGCTCCTTGGTGAAAGGGGTTTTCAGCAGATTAAAACCTATATCCAGAGTGGCAACATTGTACTCCAGAGTCAAGAAAAGCCGAAGAACATTGCCTCCATCGTAAAGGACAGGTTTGGCTTTGAACCTGAGGTCTGTGTTCTTGAAGAATCTGAGTTCCTGGCTGCAGTGGCTAATAATCCCTTTTCTTCGCCCCAGGGGAAAGACATACATTTCTATTTCTGCAAAGAGGAACCGGAAGCAGATATTTTGAAATTAGAAAAATATAAATCGGAGTCGGAGGAATATCATATGGAGGGCAAGGTCTTTTACCTGTATGCGCCGGATGGCATAGGCCGATCGAAGCTGGTGGCTAATATCGAATCATGCCTGGGCGTCGCGGCGACAGGCAGGAATCTCAACACCATTCATAAACTCCGGCAAATGGTGCAAAATACTTATATCCCATAACATGGAAACGTTCGCACCCACACGGGATTTTACAGACCATTCCAAATACCTGCGTGACAGGAAAAAGGTGATGAAGGGTTTTAAGCCCGGGGATATTGATTCGCCCATTCGTGATATAGTGACAGCTCTCGGGAAACTGCCCTACTGCTTCACGCTGCAAAGCTGTTACGGTCACTTTCTGTGGGAAGGGCAGACCGACAAGCGTAACCTGGACGTGCTGCCTTTGCAGGTCCAGGGATTGATCCGGTACAGGATCGCTTATCTGGCCCTTTGCTTTGAGAAGGGAGACCGGGGTGCATCCTTGCGTGATTGTCTTGCTGCGATATGTGAAATGGACGAGGAGTATATACAGTTTGGCTCACCGGATTGGTTCTGGCGGCAATACCCGAATTCCTATGCAATTCAGGTCGAACCCCAGAGGGATGCATTCAAGGATGAGGCATTGTTGGAACATGCTGAAGCACTGCATGTTCAATCGGTACGGAATGCAGTCTTTCAACAGGTGAGAGGGCTGCTGGATAAAAATTAATGCAAGGAGTTGGAAATTGTTGAGACGTACGTATATTTACATCCATGTGTTATTCCTTAAACTTTGAAACATGAAAGACTTTGATGAAGATTTCGACGATTTCACTGATGAAGATGAGGACTTCAATGAGGAGTATGAAGACTCTGAAGATCAGGATGATTACTATGATACCTATGGGGATGACAGCGCCTACGATGATGAAGACGATTACGATGATGATGATGACGATGATTGGGAGGACCGGTAGACATGGTGACAAATAACAGGCTTTTCAGAAATAGGATAATATAAATACTGTTTGATCCCAAATCCAGAAGTTGGGATACAACGAAGATTCAATAAGATGCAGCCTCCGCTGCTTTGAATATATACAAATGACTCCCTCGGAAGTCGCATTTGCCTTTGTTGAAGCTATCAACGCCAAAGACATTGAGCGCCTGGCAAATTTGATGACCCCGAACCATAAGTTTATTGACGGGGATGGATCCGTGCATGCCGGGAAGGATCAGATGAAGGCGGGGTGGACGGAACACCTGAAATTAATCCCGGATCTTACCTTAACTGTTTCCATGCAATTCGAGGAGAAGAACACGGTTGTGCTTCTGGGACAATCAAGTGGTACAATCATTCAGAACGGCCAGCTCATGCCGGAGAATTCCTGGCAGGTACCCTGTGCCTGGCGGGTTTTGATCGAGTCAGAGAAAGTGGCGGAATGGCAGCTGTTTGCGAACCAGTGTGCCTTGCATGAGATCTATGACAGAATCAATCCTGTCAGCCATTAGACAAAGTCTGCTCCGGATCACCAACCTGCAAACCCATCCTTGCCCATTGAAAGAATGACCTGGAAAAGCCTGATTTACCGGATTCTCGCATATACCATCTTCAGTTTTATTCCTCTGCAATTCGGCTGCAATTCAGCAGGAGTCATTAATAAAGTTGACAGACAGATCTGTGTAGTCCTGGCACATCCGGACGATGAAACCATCATAAGTGGAACACTCGCAATGCTCACATCAAAAGGATGTAGCATTGCCATGATATATGTTACTTCAGGTGATGGCGGTGCGGATGAAACAGGGCAGGGATTACATGGGAAAACCCTGGCTGAAGTACGTGAGCAGGAATCCCAGAGGGCTCTTCAGGCCATCGGTATCCAAACCCCTCCCATCTTCCTAAAATATCCGGATAGTTACGTATCCGATCATGTGGAAGACATACAGGAAGCACTATGCAACCTTTTCAAGGAAATTGAACCGGATGTGGTTATCAGTTTCGGGCCGGATGGAATTACCAATCACTGGGATCATAAAATGACGGGATTTGCTACGGATCTGGCATTTGATCTGACGGATTCCGGCAGGTTGCTCCTCCACATGGCCCACACAAAGAGCCTGATTCCTTTATCTGCAGAAGACGTGAATGTATCCAGGCAGGCGATAGATCTGACCGTGGATGTTTCAGATTTTACAGACGCAAAGGTTCAATGTTTC
>CAYRLP010000005.1:3706-9558 GCA_964424935.1 uncultured Bacteroides sp. | reverse complement strand
TCCAGGCCCATCACACCCAATTTCCCCAGAGTGCCAGAAGTGCCTATAAGGTTCTTGTAAATGCCCGGAAGAAGGAAGAATTTATCATTGCAAGGAACCGGAATGCAGAACTTTTAATACAGCAATGTTTCGATTTAAGCGTGCATAATACTAACTTACAGGAATAATGATGTCTGGATGAAAACTAAACTGTTAACAGACCCGGAGGTTTTTCCTAACGCAGAAGTGCTGGAAAAAGCAGTCGGTAAGACTTATCCTGTATTAAGGGAGTTTTTAGAGGCTGTGGAATCCGATGCCTTTAAATTCACCCCGGAATGGCGCTATTACAGGGACGGTCACGCCTGGCTCTGCAAGATTACCTTTAAAAACAAAACCGTAGTCTGGTTGTCCGTGTGGTCGGACTGTTTCAGAGTGGCCCTTTACTTCACGGAAAAGAGTGGCAAAGGCATCCCGGATCTGAAGATTCAGGATTCCATTAAGGAGGACTATTTAAACCACAAAGCAGTTGGGAAACTGAAACCAGTAATCATTGAAATGAGGAAAAAGTCCCAGCTGCAGGACCTGTACACCCTGCTCAGGTACAAGATCGGACAACATTAACGTGACAATAGATCGAGGTGATGCCGAACCAGCACCTAATCGCCGAAACCCGCCTCCCGATCGTAGGGGTCATGGGGTCCGGAACCTCGGCTCATACGGAACGTGCATCGCAGCTGGGCCGCTGGCTCGCCGGAACAGGGGTACATCTTCTCACTGGCGGGGGCGGGGGAGTTATGGCTTCAGTTAGTAAAGCGTTCTATGAATCAGAGGGCCGGCGCGGATCGGTCATCGGGATTATTCCCTGCATGGACGATTCGGTGCACCCGAAATCCGGTTATCCTAATCCATGGATCGAGATCCCGATTTTTACACATCTTCCCCTGAGTGGAACACGGGGGACTGAACCGCTCTCCCGGAATCACATAAACATTCTCACCTCGAACGTGATCGTGGTCCTTCCCGGCGGGGCAGGGACCGCAAGTGAAGCGGCCCTGGCAGTTATGTACCGGCGCCCGATCGTAGCTTTTCTTACATCGTCCGCGGAGATACCCGGGCTCCCCGAGCAGGTCCCGGTTCAGAGTGACTTCGATGAAGTCTGCAGATTTATTTCAGAGACTTTAACCTGATCAAAGAATGACATGATTGAAGGGATTATTATCGAACCCATGACCGAGGAGTTCATCCTGTGGCGCTGTCTTCACAGCGGGCCTCTTTCATGCAGCACCATCGACCAGTGGTCCGCAGATGACAACATGCCCTGGGACCGATACCGCAGACGCAATCTCACTCTTCTTGAAAAACTCACAAAAACGTATGGGGCCTGTGCAATTGTGGCCCGTGACGGGAATGAGATTGTGGGACAGCTCCGTTTTTATCCCAAGGCCCTTTACGATTTAGAAGGTGCAGGATACCTGTGCCTGCAGCAGGATCCACCTGCGGGGCCTTCGGATAACTTTACGGACCATGATTTTCCGCCCCCGACCCAGCTGAAGGATAAAACGCTCCTGATTCATTGCATGATGACAGGTAGCCCTTTACAAAAAGAGAATCCCTACCAGCGAAAAGGGATCGGCAGGCGGATGGTCGAAACCCTGATTGAGTGGGCCAGGGTTAATGGGTGGAACCGGATCGAGGCCGAGTCCTTCGAGGACCTGCCCATCATCTATGAGATAACGGGTAGTGCCGGACATAAATTCTGGGAAAAAATGGGATTTCGACTTGTGGACCGGCATCCCCACCCGGAACTGCAGGACCGGAGCCAGTACAGCGAGTTCATCCACACCCTCGAAGAACAGGCAAAGACAGCAGGAATACCACCCAAAAGAGCAACCGACCGGCTCATGATGCGTCTCGACCTGACATAAGCTTTCCTTAAAGCAATTATTGACCACCATATAAAAACAGAAACGGAGGCAAAAAAATGAAACGGAAAGGTTTATTCTTTCTTGCCGTGATGACCATTCTTGTGGCATCAGAGGCATCCGCACAAACCTTTACGGAGGTTTTCACGAATGGATGGGGACAGGGCCGGAGGTTTATCAGACCCTGTTTCGCGGACTTGGATAATGATGGGCTGCTGGATCTGCTCTTAGGGGAACATTCGGTCGGGATACATCATCTGGAGCAGGACGCGGTCGGATCGACCCAATTCTCTCAAATTTCTACAAATTTCAACGGGATCGATGCGGGGAGCAGACCCACCCCCACATTAACAGACCTGGATAACGATTCACGACTGGACCTCATCATCGGCAAGAAAAATGGGACTATCAGTCATTATGAGCAGGACAGCGAAGGTTCCTATGACTTTACCCTGGTCTCGGAGAACTTTAATGGTATCAATGTGGAAAGCTATGCTACCCCAAGGTTTATTGATCTGGACCAGGACGATCTGCTGGATCTGATCGTCGGCCGGGAGGATGGGACCCTTGATCATTATGAACAGGATGCAGCTGGTTCATCGGAGTTCTCCCTGGTCACAGACAGCTTTAATCTGATCGATGTCGGCTATATCTCGACGCCCTGCTTCACAGACCTGGATGGGGATGGACTGATCGATATGATTGTGGGCGTCAACGTGGGACACATGCACCACTACGAACAGCTTTCCCAGGGGGCTACGGACTTTTCCCTGATCAGTGAGAACTTCAACGGGATAGATATAGATGCCCAGGCATGTCCTGTATTTACGGATGTAGATCAGGACGGGCTGCAGGATCTGATGATCGGAGGCATGTTCGGATTTCTGTACTTCTATGAACAGGAGTCCGGTGGATCTGCAAACGTGCAACTGATCTCGAATAACATCCTTCCGGGAATAGATATAGGATCGCATGCAGCTCCCACGTTTACCGATCTGGACTTTGATGGTGTGGGGGATATGATTATCGGCGAAGCCAATGGAACACTCTTGCATTTCGAGCAGGACGATTGGGGATCCACCTTGTTCAATTTCGTGGAAGATACCCTGAGCGGAATCGATGTGGGTTCCTATCCAATGCCTGTACTTATTGATCTGGAAGGGGATGCGCTAATGGATATGTTCATCGGTGAATATCACGGTAAGATATATCGTTACAGACAAGCTTCTTCAGGCTCCCCGGATTTTACCCTGGTCACCGAGAGTTTCAACGATATATCCCTGGGGGATGAAGCTGCCCCTGCTCTTATTGATCTGAATGCAGATGGTCTTCTTGAACTTATTATCGGCAGGGGTGATGGAACACTCTGTCATTATGAACAGGATGCTCCCGGGTCCATGGTTTTTTCCTTAGTCTCTGATCATTTTAACAACATCGATCTGGATTATGTGGCCAGACCCTGCTTCACCGATCTGCAGGATGACGGACTGTGGGATTTGATCATCGGATATTCGGGGGAAACACTTTATCATTACAGGCAAAATGCTGTCGGATCACTGGAATTTACATTGATATCCGACAATTTTCTGGGTATTATTACAGATACGTACTCCGCACCTACATTTGCCGATATAAATAAGGATGGACTGGAAGATCTTTTTGTGGGATGTTATAACGGGGGAATTCGCTTTTTTCAGGCAATTGATAACACAGGTATTGAAGAATTATCGGAACCGGTCTCCTTCGTCACGTTGTCGGTTTATCCAAATCCCATTCATGGGTCCACGCAGATTCAATACACGCTGCAGAAGACGGCACAGGTGCAGATCATCATTTATAATATCCTTGGTGAGCAAGTGCGGCTCCTCGAAAGTAGCAACAGGGACAAGGGTTCCCATACAATCCATTGGGACGGAACCGATGAGCAGGGCCATCCACTGGCTGGAGGCTCCTATATCTGCTCGATCCGGGCAGATGATTACAAAGAATTGGTAAAATTGTTGATTGTAGACAAAGCGTTTCGATGAATTTACGGGGATCCCTACTGGGACTGGTTCTCGCATTTTCTCTGGGATGTAGTTCGGCTCGCCAGGTCGAACCGGCTGAGCCCGTTGCCAGATTTGGGAGTACCCCAGCCATTGATGGGGTATTCGGGGAGGGAGAATGGGATGATGCGGAGGTGGTCCGGGCGGGGAACGAGATACAATTCAGGATCAAACATGACAGCAATAATTTATATTTCGCATTTGATCACGATGGGGGTAACCTCTATTTCAACATGGACAGAGGGATACAAATTCTCCATGCATCGGCTCAGTTAGGCAGGGCGGAATATACTAAATCAGGCAGAATGAAACAGAGTCTGAAGAAACCATTCGAATGGCAACTGTATGGACTTCAGAATGAAGCGCCAAAGGTTGTACAAAACCAACTGGTTGACTTCCTGGAAGAGAATGGATGGGTGGCAAGTACCGGGCCACTGGGTAACATGGCTCAGGCGGAATGGGCTGTCTCTTTGGAATGGTTAGGTATCCCGGATGCATCCAAAAGAATTGTGAAGACACCACGGCTTTTCATATTTTCGGCACGGATGAGGTTGTCGCCGGAAGAGCAGGAAGTGTTACTCGCACTACCCCTGGAAAAAAGAAGGAATGTGTATCCACCTCTTATCTGGCCTGCGGTTCCGATACCAAACGACTCTCTGAATAACGGGCTTTGCCCCGAAACCCTCAATATTGATCCTTCAGACTGGGGTATCATCCGCATTGATTTTGAAGATCCTGCTGCAGATGAGCGATAATCCGGATCCATTGTCTGATTGCAGTTGGCTTTCTGTATGGATGGAAGCACGGAAAATCCATTTGTGGGGTGCGGCGGACCTTCGTAGTATTCCCACCCCTGCAGATCATACCGGAAACGCATTCCCTTTCGCGGTTTCTTTTGCCGTCCCCGTGAACCCGGATGTCATGGTCCGTGTAAAAAACGGCCCCGATCAAGCGTATGCTGATGAATACGTCAGGGTGAATCATTGTATTAATGAAATATCCACCGACCTGGCTGCTGAGATTATGGCAAGTGGGTTTCGGTCCAGATCCCTGGCTGCTTCAGAACGCTCGGATCCGGTGAACATGGCGGGAGATTTTCCGCACAAAACAGCAGCAACCAGAGCGGGCCTGGGCTGGATAGGGCTTCATTGCCAGTTAATTACCTACCCGTACGGTCCCTGGGTCCGGCTGGGGACCGTCTTTACCGATATGGAGCTTCCATGCGGACCACCCCTGAAAAAGAATCTTTGCGGAAACTGCAGGAAATGTGTGGAAGCCTGTCCTGCAAACGCACTGACGGGCAGGAAATGGGTTCCGGGACTGGCACGGGAAGAAATTCTGAATGTTCGGGCGTGTGATCAATGGAAAAAAGAACACTACCTTTCATATCTGAAAGGACATATTTGCGGAATCTGTTCGGCCGTATGTCCAATTGGACGGAACCAGCTTAAAAAAAAATATCATGGAAAATCCGGATGATCCGGTTATCGAGGCTCCGCGAAATATGGAGATGATAAGGCGAATCTTTCAGAATTTTTAGACAGTCAAAATGCAAAATGAGTTTAAGAACTGGATTTCGGATCTCCTGGCCGGGGCCAATGCGATAAGAGTCAGCCCGGAGCAGGTGAAGGAGCGGTTTGATGGGGAAGATCCGGCCGTATACGGTATGCAGATCCCGAAATGGTTCCCGGATTATGAGTACGTGCATGCAATGATCCTGGAGATTCTCCGTCCATATATTTCCCCTGAATCATTGATACTGGATCTGGGTGGAGGTACGGGACGGATTGCCAGACTTCTGCTGGATTCCTTTCCTTCGTGTCGCGTGGTGGTCCAGGATATTTCAGCTAATATGCTGAGCGAGGTACCAGCCAGGCTAAGAGATCACCCCGGACGTTTTGAGTGT
>CAYRLP010000005.1:0-3696 GCA_964424935.1 uncultured Bacteroides sp. | reverse complement strand
TCTTTGCAGAGTCATTTGAAATCGAATATCATCGGTTCGATTGCGTCGTGTCCGTACATGCCATCCACCACGGAAGACAGCCGGATGTATACCGGAGGTTATATCAGAAGATTTACAATGGTTTGAAACCTGGTGGTTGTTTTGTCTGCCTGGATACCGTTGCCGGGGATACCCTTGAACTGGATACGCTGAATTATGCAGGATGGGCAGAATCACTGCAATCTGTTTATGATACAGAAAGCATCCGGCAGATTGTGGAGACTACCATTCGGGAAGACAGCCCGCTTTCCCTGAGGGAACATCTGGAGCTTTTGGGAGCATGCGGATTTCACCGGACCGATGTAATGTGGAAGAAATATATCTTCGCCCTGTATACAGGCATCAAAAGTACTCAGGCAGCAGCGGGCAGCCGCCGGTGATGCCGCCGAGGATCAACCTCTCCTTTTCACCGGTAAACCACTCCCTATCCGCCACTATGATTTATATATCCAGGAACAATACTGGCCTGGAGTTGTTATGGAACAGTATAATTAAACACGAAAACCAACTGCTATGAATTCCATACCAACCGAATCAGTAGGAAGTATTCCCCGTCCCCGTGAACTGCAGGAAGCATTGGTGGCCCATTCCAAAGGGAATCTTTCATTTGAAAGATTAGATAAGCTTTTTGACCAGGCTGTGAAGGATACCATTAGAAGTCTGGAATCTACCGGTTCACCAATTGTGAATGATGGAGAACAAACAAAAACCAGTTTTGTAACTTATCCTTTGGATGGCCTGGAAAATCTGGCCGGGGATGGAATCACCATTCCTTTTGAAGACGGGCACATCCGTCAATTACCACGATTGACCAGGGGGCCGTTTCGCTATTCTGCCTATGCGGGCAACTATCTTCCAAGAGCCAGGAAATTTGCGACCCGTCCTTTAAAACAGGCTGTAATTTCTGCATCTGCAATGAGCCTGTTATATCCTCAGGATGGTTTACCAGATTACTCTCAGGAGCAATTTATGACTGACCTGGTCCAGCATTCGGTTGCGGATATCAGAAGCTGTTTTGATAACGGGGCACAGCATATTCAGGTTGATTTTACGGAGGCCCGGTTAGCCATTAAATTAGATCCGTCCAAAGGATTGCTGCAACAGTTTATTAACCTGAATAACCTGGTACTGTCCCATTTTACAGAGCAGGAGCGACAGCGTATTGGTTTTCACACTTGCCCGGGAGGTGACCATGACAGCACACATAGTGCAGATGTTGATTATGCAGAACTAATTCCCCTGTTCCTGACCTTAAACGCAGGAAATTTCTACATGCAAATGGCAAGTGAGGCAGATCCGGTAAAATCCCTGAAATTGATCGTTGAAAATATTCGTCCAAATCAAACGGTCTATATCGGGGTAATTGATGTGGTTAATGAAGAAATAGAAACACCTGAAACGGTTTATGACCGCATCATGACTGCAGCGGAATATATCCCTTTGAATCAATTAGGGACAACGGATGATTGCGGTTTCTCCCCTTTCAGTGACGATATCGCTACAAGCAGAGATACCGCTTTTGCGAAAATTACAGCTCGTGTAGAAGGAACAAGGATGGCATCTGAGAAACTGCTGCGCAATTCTTAGCAGATGCATTAACTCCCGTCTATCACCTTCTGTACCTCCTCGACCGTAATAGCCGGGGCATCGTTGCCGAAAGATTGCCGGACAAAAGTCAGCACATCGGCAATCTGGGTGGCATTCAGCTGGGGCACAGGGGGCATCACATGATTGAAGATCTGCCCGTTTACTTCGATCTCACCTCTCATTCCCTCCAGAACGATCCGGATCAGCCGTTCCTTGTCGCCGGTGACCCACTCCGTGTTCCTGAGCGAAGGATGCATCCCGGGAACCCCGTTCCCGTCAGCCTGGTGGCAGACCAGGCATGCCCGTTTGTATACCTCTTCACCCGGTAGTTCAGCCATGACCTCAGTTTCAGTCTCCTTGACAGGGGCCGACTCCACAGCCATCTGCTCCTCTCCTGTATAGAACACCCGCCAAATGGTTCCCATTCTTGAGTCGGAAATATAAAGCGAACCGTCGGGCCCCTGGGCCAGTCCAACCGGACGGTGTTCCGCGTCACCCGGGTTCATGACTGTTTCCAGTCCAGAGAACCCATCCGCAAACACCTCCCAGTCACCCGAAGGCAGGCCGTCCTTCATGGGAACAAATATCACGTAATATCCTTCCTGCTGCAGGGGTGCCCGGTTCCATGAACCGTGGAAGGCAATGAAAGCCCCGTTCCGGTAACGTTCCGGAAACTGGTCCCCCGTGTAGAACAGCAGGTCATTCGGGGCCGTATGCGCTGGAAAGGACATGATCGGATCAGTCTTGGATTCACACCGACCCGTCACCGTCCCGTCTCCCCCGTACTCCGGAGCCAGTACCAGCAGATTCTTGAAGGGGTCATGGTAGCAATAGGGCCACCCGAAATCGGCTCCTTCATCCATCAGCAGGAATTCCTCTCCCGGCAGATCCGCACTGGCCTGCTCATCATACATTTCGGGAAAAAACTGGTGTAACTGGTCCCTGCCATGCATGACGGCGTATAGCTTGTTCTCCACCGGGTTCCAACGCAGTGCCACGCAATTTCGTGTACCTGTCACATACCTGTATCCATCCGCCAGCTGGTCCTGGTTCAATACGTCATCTTTGAAGCGCCAGATACCGGCTGCGTAATCCAGGATCGGGCACGGATCCATGCCCGGCGATCCCATGGTCCGCATCTGTTCCATGCAGGCATTGGAGGGGGCTCCCACGTTTACATACATGTATCCATCCGGGTCGAAATCAATGGGCTTGGCTTCATGCTGATGTTCGTTGGGAAACCCGGTGGCAATCACCTGGTAATTCTCGTCGGGAATCAGTGAACCCGCGTTCATGGGGTAGCGCACGATGGCGGTATCGGCCCCGAAATATAGGAAGCCTTTATGTACCATGATCCCTGTTCCCGAGACACTTCCGAAGTAGGATACTATATCGGCTCTTCCGTCCCCAGTGGTATCCCGGAGCGCCACGGCTCCAGATCCCTTGCTCATATTGTTCAGGGCTACATAGATATCCCCGTTCTCCGCCACATCGAGATGCCTTGCGGGACCCAGTTCATTCACTACTTTGTAAGCTGCAAATCCGGCGGGTAGTTCCAGGCCCCCGTTATCGGGATCGGGAACCGGTAAACCCTGCTGCTCCGTCTTATTGCATCCGTTGAGTACCAACCCGGCGACTACAATCGCGAGA
This sequence comes from uncultured Bacteroides sp., assembly GCA_964424935.1. GTDB lineage: Bacteria > Bacteroidota > Bacteroidia > Bacteroidales. Next base: position 420 of record CAYRLP010000005.1, on the reverse strand, counting down.
AGACACTTTCTGAAAATGTGACAGGTTTTCATGATTGTTAGATTTACTTGATTACAGAATAATCCTAAAAGTTACCAATTCAGTTCAACAATGTAAATGAATTACGCGGACTACTTTTTATTACACTTTGAGACCTTTTATGTTCATTTCAAAATAAAATTGTATTCGAGAACAATTCTTGTTACTTTTTGATGAAAGAAGACGGGGAAAACTACGTACATAATCCGCATATAAGATGAAACAGATTATATGGATGATTCATATCCTTCTCTTTTTAACCATACCACTTCAGGCTCAGCAAAACAATTCCTACAAGCCTACTGACCAGCCCGATGCGGACGGGCGAGTCATCAGGGGACGAGAGGGCACCCACCACTGGCAAACCTATATGCAGAACGCCGATCTCAGCGAATACCACCA
>CAYRLP010000004.1:0-19675 GCA_964424935.1 uncultured Bacteroides sp. | reverse complement strand
ACAATCCCTTTTTGACTTCGCTCCCAGCATGGTATGGAATCGTCAATTGCTCTTTTCTGGATGGGTGCCTGAGAATTACATGACTTCCTTTTTGCCTGACAATATACCAGCCTTCCTTCTTTAATGCCGCAAATAACGCATTGTATCTAACCATTTCAAAGGTAATAAATATATTACTTAATTATTCAATACTGTTTGGAGAGTTGTATCTTTATATGTTCTTGAAGTGGAAAGATCTGTCAGTAAACAACATCGCTGACACCTATTTGAGTGCATTCTACAATTATTTCTCTACTTCCACGTTTCAATACAAATAGTATATTTGCAAACTGAATAATGATCTTTAAACCTTAGTGTTATCATGTCGAATGCTAATTAAAAGAAGATTGCCATGGAAAGAAAAATTACATTACCTGTTGTTATTAAAGTTCTGAGTATTGTTGCGCTGGGCGTATTGATATCCTGCACGGGAAGAGTAAAATCGACTGCGGAACAAACGGAGTCAATCCAGGGGGCGGCTGAAGGTCAGCAACCGGGACCATGGATCTCCCTGTTTGACGGGGAGACCCTGAATGGTTGGAAACGTTACAACGCGGATGAAATCGGACCCCTGTGGACCGTGGACGATGGTGCCATCAGATGTGGCGGGGAAGGGAACGGTGAAGGGAGCCCCGAGTTTGGCGGCTCACTGATCACCCTGGAAACATTCGGGAATTTTGAACTGGAACTGGAGTGGAAGATCTCGGAGAGCGGAAACAGCGGGATCATGTACCATGTGGTTGAGAAGCCGGAGTTAAAAAATGCCTATATGACCGGACCGGAATACCAGGTGATGGATGATTCTTCCAGTCCCGACAGTGTGCAATATTTAAACAAAAAAGCTGGTTCAAACTATGACATGTACGCCGCGCCAGTCACCAAGAAACTGAATCCGGTCGGAGAGTGGAACACGGCCAAAATTATCTATAAGGACGGAAAAGTTGAGCAATGGCTAAACGGTGAGAAGGTGGTGGAATTTGATGAAGACAGTGCGGATTTCATCGAAAAATTCAATAACAGTAAATGGTCTTCCGGGGAGTATCCCTACTGGAATACTTATAAGGAAGGCTCCATTGGCCTGCAGGACCATGGAGCACCTGTATGGTACCGGAATATCCGGATCAGGAGGCTGTAACGCACTATTTCATCAGGATCATCTTCTTCACGTCCTGGAATGTACCTGCTCTGATCTTATAATAATAGATGCCGCCTGACAGATCTTGAGCATCGAATACAATTTCATGGCGACCTTCGATAAGCTCCTTATTGATCAGAGTTCTTATTTTTTGGCCCAGATTGTTGTATACATCAATATTTACGTAATTGGGCTCGGCTAAATAGAATGCAATATCTGTAGATCTTGAAAAGGGATTCGGATGGTTTTGTGCGAGAAGATATTGAATAGATTCATCCTTAATAGTCTCTACGCTGTTCGGTCCAGGATCGGGAATTGTCCACCAGCCATTGCGCAGGTAATTCCCTCTGCCCGTTGGCCAGGTAAGATTACTGGCCGATGACGAATTAACAGTATAAACAAGCACACTTTCAACATTGTCCAGGGCATCCTTAAGGGATACGACAATATCTACGGTGCCGTTATTATCGATATCGGCCAGCGTAGGAACAGGCATGGCGCCCCGGCGGGGCAGTGGCACCTGATGAAGTTCGTTTCCGTCTGCATCTATTATAAAAAGTGCCCCTTTATCGTTGTCCGTTGAATAGGTATTGAATATGATTTCAGGAATGTTGTCGCTGGACAGATCGCCCACTACGACCCCGCCTGTCAAGACGGTTGCGTCAGTGGTGTATGTATACGCCCAAAGCTCAGTTTTATCGGAAGCAACGGCATGAATTTTACCGTCAAATCCGGCAAAAATAAATTCCGGACCTGTATTGGCCGTATTGATGTTGGCAACGGTAACCTGATTGGTAGCCCCTACTATATTTGCCCCCAGATACTCTTCTCCGGCGAGGTAATCAGAAAAATGAAGCGGGCTTTCCCAGCCGGAGATCCGGCTTGCATCGGGGCGTATTACCCATAAAGCAACTCCTTTTTCGTTTTCGGTCATTGCAGCGTTTTGCACATGACCAAGGAGCACGATCTCATTATTTCCATCCCCATCCACATCGGTAATGGCTGGTGACGTGTTGGTAAACTTAGTTTGCAGATCCACCTGTGGGTTACCTGACCATCCTTGTTGGGCAAGAGTCAAATCGTGCAGGTAAATTACTCCCGGGGTTTTCGTGCAGTTCTCAAACATATCATTTGCATCAAATGCCTCACCGGTTCCCATGTAAATACTTGCGTACGGGTTGTCGTGAGGCACCACGATATCCATTTTAAGATCTCCATCCAGGTCCCCTACCGCAAGGTTCTGGTCATAACATCCGGCAGGATAGCAGGCATCATCACAACCGCTCGAACCCGAACTGTATGGGGGGAAGCCCTGTACCGGTGAACCATCGGCCTGCCATGCATTCACCACATCATTAAGTAATGTTTGGGTTGTAGCTGCTACCAGATCAAGATTCCCGTCCCCATCAACATCACCTGCAGCGAAGCTGCGTAATTCACCTTGCCAGGTGACTGGAAATCCGGATAATACATTGCCTTCTGCGTCAAGCATGAACACCTGATCACTTGATGCGAAAGCAATTTCCAGATCTGAGTCATCACGAAAATCTGCTACAACCGGGCTTACATATATTCGGCCGGGAGTATCGTTAAATTTCCAGGAAAGAGACCCATCAGCATTCCAGACAACAAGTGCATTGGCACGCGGGACTATGATTTCCTGCTCACCATCGTTGTCAATGTCAGCTACGGCGGGCGAACCAAGCCACCCTTCCTCCCAACGGTCTTTAAGTGTGAGTAATAAGACGGGCTCGTCTACAGTCGCAACGGAAGTACTTGTTTCTTCATAATTGGTACTTCGTGTTTGTGCCAGCAAAGACTGAGTGAACGGAACCATTGTTATACATAATGAAAGTATCGCAGTTTTTGCTGTCCTTCTAATTCGGTATAAATTCTTCATAGCAGCAAATCTTCTATTATATCATTAACTCTCAACGACCTTATCGGCCTGCGGGTCCCATCTGAGATATTTCCGCTCGCGCAGGGACTGAACCCCCATCATGCATGCGACGACCCCGTACAGGCCCAGGTTCGCGTCGCATTTCAGGGCTTCATTTTCCCGGATGGCATTCTGCAGGTTCCGGTGATGCAGGGTAATATCTTCCGCACCGGTTTTTAAGTGAGTGTACATCTGGGCTCCTTCTGTGTCTTCCCCCGTACCGCTGATAACCGCTTCGTTGGTTGCCCTCTGCGGGGTGATGATGAAGCCTTCCCTGGTAAACTCCAGGGTCGCCTTGTGACCCCTGATCACGTGCCGGATGGGCATATCATTGGCCAGGGAGGAGACCAGCAGGACCGTTAACTTCTCAGGGTAATCCAGCATGATGTTATGGGTATCGGGGATCTCGGCTGCGCTGTCCACGAAGTTCCATTTGCCTCCGGTGGCGGACACGTAATCAGGAAAATGCAGGCCCAGCGATTTAATGATCCGGGTAACCCGGTGGATGAACAGGTCGGTGGCAATGCCTCCGGAGTAGTCCCAGTAACGCCTCCAGGAAAAATACCTGTCCGGATCCCAGGGTCGTTTGGGTGCGGGGCCGAGCCAGGCTTCCCAGTCAAGATTCACACCCGGTCTGGCATCCGCATCGATTTCATTTTCCCAGTAATCATCCACATAGTTCCTGGAGTAATCAATGTGCGCCATGACCACTTTGCCCAGCACACCCTCCTGTATCATCTTGTGAGCGGTTTCATAGGAGTCATCGGACATACCCTGAACCCCCACCTGTAATTTCAGTTTGGATGCGGCTATTCTCGTAGCAATATCCTGGGCCTGTTCGATGGTATGGGTCATGGGTTTCTCCACATAGATGTGTTTACCGGAATCAATGGCATCCAGGGTCATCTGGTAATGCCAGTGTTCAGGTGTGGCGATGAGCACGTAATCGATAGCCGGGTCCCCCAGGATCTCCTTGTAGTTTTTAAAGGCAGGGGCTCCGGTCAGTTCTTTGGCCCGGTCCAGTCGCTTGGTATAGATGTCACAGACGGAAGCGATCTCCACATTATCCGATTCTTTCATCCTCAGAAGGGCCCTCATGTGCGAATTGGCCATGCCCCCGCAACCCAGTACACCAATGTTAAGCCGGTCATTGGATCCGATAATCCTGGCGTAGCTTTTAGCCGTCATGCCCATGGTGCTTCCGAATGCGGCCATTCCGGCTGCCGATGCTGTTAATCTCAGTGCAAACTGCCTTCTGGTAATCTTGGTTTTTTCCATTGTCTTTGATTTATTTGGTGATAATATCGTCTTTTGTCATGCATCCGGGATCCCCACTTCTTCCCATTCCTGGCTGCCAACGGATTTCTCCAGGGCTTCCAGTACCCGGACACAGTTCAGGATACTTTTATGCGAGCGGGGTTCCTTACCGGTCCGGAACATTTCCACCATATCGGTATAACAGATGGCCGGGTCGCTCTCTTCCACACGGGATTTGAGCTCAATCAGCCCGTCTTCGGTCTCCACGAATGTTTCCCATCCATGGGTAATGTTCTTCAGTATCAGGGTCACAAACAGTCCGTTCCTGTAGACCACGCTGGCACTGCCTGTTTGCCCGTTCCGGCTTACCCTGACGCGATCGATATCCTCGCCGAACATATACATGAGAGGTTGCACGATATGGACCCCGTAAAAGAAGATTCCCCCGTACGGTGAATCCATCTCCACAGGTCCGGTCCGTATCACCTGGTTGATCTTCCCCAGGTCCGCCACCTGCTGCTTCATATCAAAGGTGGCTGCACTGTAGGCAATGGTGCTGTATGAGGTGACGGGCGTTTCATGCTGGCGGGCCAGTTCCAGGAACGCTTCCCCCTCGGCAGCCCGGTAGCAGAAGGGCTTGTCGATAAAGGTTGGAATGCCCTCCATGATAAAAGGGGTTGCCGCCTGGAGGTGATATAAGGCGTGCCGGTGATCGACGATCAGTGCATCAATATTGCCCAGCATCTCCAGGGGATCTTTTACAATATTTGGAATATTCCCCCTTTCTGCTGCATTTTGGGCAAATTCATCGGTTTCGCCCCAGACGTATTTCACTTCCGCTGCCGGGAATTTTTTATCGATGTTGAACATTCTGCCAAACCCGGCGGTATGCGAATTTTCTGCACCGATGATCCCGATCCGCAGAGGCTTCAATTCCTGTAAAGGGCCGGTAAACAGGTGCGATGCGAACGCACCGGGTGTGGAGGCTGCAAACGCAGACAGGGCGGCTCCCTTCCCCACGGTCTTAATAAATGATCTTCTGGATTCCATTTGATTCGCTTTATTCCCTCCAAAACTAAAGTCTCATTTCCCAGCCTGGTTCATAGCTTCTCGACCAGTAGGTACTGGCTTCCTCATCACCGAGGATATGTCCGTTCTCAGGATTCACTTCAAGCGAGTGGCCCACTCGCCAGGCAATGTTGCCTAGCTGCACAAGCAGGGTGCTTTTATGACCGGATTCAATCTCGGCATTCAGACGGCTGCTGCCGTTCCGGATCCCGTCAAAGAAATTCTGGATGTGCATGGCATCAAGGATATCAAAGGGGCTGACCAGGTTCCCTGTATCCATCTGCTCCGCTTTCACCTCCTTCACGATATGATTCCGGAGATCGAAAATGGTGTAGTTGTTACCTCCCGGAAACAGCATGCTGCCATTTTCCCCGTAAAAGATCACACCGGCCCCGCTTCCTTCAATGGATTTACCGTTACAGCTTCTACCTTCCCAGGTCATCGTAACCCCTTCTTCAAAATCGAGATTGATGACCTGGGTGTCCGGCGTCTCCCAGTCATCCTGAAAGCGGTACCGGCCGCCGTTGGAACTCACCTTCACCGGGTAATCCACCTCCAGTCCCCAGCACAAAAGATCGATCATATGTGTCCCGTTGTTTAGCGCCTCTCCTGTACCCCAGTGCCAGAACCAGTGCCAGTTGTAATGAACCACATTGTCCCGGTACGCTTTTCGGGGAGCGGGCCCCTGCCAGAGTTCCCAGTCGAGCCAATCCGGTACTGCACTTTCCTTCCCTGTTCCGATAGATCCCCGGTTATTTGCATACCAGCCTTTTCCAAAATAGGCCCGGCCGATAACTCCCTCTTTCAGTTCCTGCATGCCCTGGATCACATTGGGAAAGGATCGGCGCTGGTTACCAAGCTGCACGGCTTTGTCGTACTTCCTGGCTGCCTGGATCAGCAACTCTCCTTCATTTGGATTATGGCTGCTGGGTTTCTCCAGGTAGACGTGTTTGCCCGCCTGCATGGCCAGAAGGGCCGCAGGTGCATGCCAGTGATCGGGAGCGGCAATGACCAGGGCGTCGATATCCTTATCCTGAATCGATTCGCGGAAATCCCGGAATCCTTTGGTTTTTATCTCCTGGATGCCTTCCAGGTTCTCCTGGCAGGCCAGGATGGCCCTGCTGTCCACATCGCATATATGAAGCACGTCGCAATCGTCCTGTCGGGCAAAATTGGAAGCCAGCGCTTTCCCCCTTGAATTCACCCCCATTACGGATACGGCGATCCTTTCGTTGGAACCGATGATGCGGCCATAGCTTTTGGCGCTCATAACGGGTAATATGCCTGATAAAGAGACTGCTGCGGAAGCAGCTGTGGTTTTCTTAATGAAGCTTCTTCTGGAATGAGGTTCCATGATCGGTGGTTTTTATTTAGTACCAGATTAGTTGTACCGGAGCTAAGCCCATACAAGTTAAGTCATATTCCTTGGAAAAGGAAAAGTGCATACAAATGCGTGTTTGGAATTACCCAAAACGAGGTTACCCTTGAATCTAATGAAAGAACTCCTTAAATTGAGAGGTTAAGCTAACCATCATCATTAAATACAAGAATTATGGAATCTGACAACTCAATGAACAGGAGAAAATTCATCGGTACAGCAGTGGCCACTGCTGCGACCATTACGGTTGTTCCACGGCATGTCCTGGGCGGACCCGGATATGTAGCCCCTTCGGATAGAATAACAGTGGCCCAGGTAGGCTGCGGCACACAGGGACTAAGGGAGATGGCTCAACTACTGCAGAATCCCGATCTTCAGCTTGTGGCAGTTTGTGATGTAAATAAGTTTACAACTGACTACCTGGACTGGTCGCCCAATGGCTTGTGGGATTCAATCCGCCGAACGGTAGAGGATCCAAACTGGGGTTCCGACTTCAAAGGTATCGCCGGAGGAAGGGACATCGGGAAGGAGTATGTTGAAAGATATTATGGTAAAAATTCGGCTTCAGGCACATATACGGGATGTCGTACCTACGAAGATTACCGTGAACTTCTTGAAAAAGAAACAGATGTTGATGCAGTGAAGATCATGACTCCCGATCATCATCATGCCTATCTTGCGATTTCCGCCATGAAAAAAGGCAAGCATGTGATTACGCATAAACCCATCGCCAACCGGATGTCGGAGGGAAGGCTTGCCATTGAGACCGCCAAAAAGTCCAGTGTGAAGACACATCTGCTTGCATGGAGTGCCATTCCGGAGTACGGGTTGATCCTGAAATGGATTCAGGATGGCGTCATCGGAAATCTGAAAGAGATACACAACTGGTCATATCGTCCTGTATGGGAACAGTGGCCCACCAGGCCTAAAGAGACAAAACCTATACCGGATGGCTTTAACTGGGAGCTGTGGCTTGGTCCGGTACCCGATATGCCCTATCATCCCTTCTATACCCATAACCGGTTCCGAGGGTGGTATGATTTCGGGGGTGGGAGCATTGCTGACATGGGGCATTATAGCCTTTTCCCGCTGTTCCTGACTCTTGGAATCGATATCCCGCCTGTTGCTGCCAAAGCCTATGGGACCACGCACCGGTACGTGGACGGGAATACCTATAAATGGGTGGAGAACGATTGTTCCTTTCCCCTGTCCAGTCTGATCCAGGTAGAGTTTCCGAAGCAAAAAAACCTTCCCGCTTTTGATCTATTCTGGTACGATGGAGGAATGAAGCCCTTTATCCCGGATGAACTGAAGGAGGATAAGCGCGACATGCCCAACGAAGGGATGATGTTTGTGGGAGATAAAGGGAAGATTCTCTGCGGGTTTCAGGGTCGGAATCCCGAAATCATCCCCTCCAGGCTCATGGAGGCATACCAGGGAGAAAAAGAACTTCCTCCGAGAGAGAGGGGATCACGTTCAAATACCTGGGCGGCTGCCATTAAAAATGATGAAGAATCCCCCGGCAGCTTCAAATACGCCGGAACGGTGACCGAGGCTATCAACCTTGCAGCGGTTGCTTTGAGGGCCGGGAAAAAGGTGGAGTATGATTCAAAGAATATGAAGATCACCAACGACGATGAGGCCAACAAATACCTGACGAGGGAGTACAGAAAGGGCTGGGAACTTTCATAATCAAAGGAAGAGTGTATTTGAAGTGAAGACTATTATTGGCATATGCATTATTGGTGCTATAATGTTCCTGGGTTCTTGCAAGGAATATGAACCGGAGGTGGTTGTTAAAAGTATCCCGGAAGTGGACAGGTTTATATTTGAAATTGGGGATACCCTGATATGCAATTGCAACGATGCATCTGTAGATACTCTGTGGGTCAGGGAATCTGATTTCTACACCGAATCCTGGACAGAGGAGGATTTTTTCGGAATTGAAAGGAGTTACAGGATTGACCACTGCAAAATCACCCTGGAAATAACCGACACCTGCTGGCTCAGGATTCTGCATTATGCTTGTTATGAACCCGAGGACTGCAGTTCATGTGTGAACATAGAAACCTCAGGTTTCCTGGAGGAAAAACCCACTACAATGGTGTATTTCGGATGTGAGCCGGTTGGCGGCCTTGTGTTTGCTGAAAGTTCTGTAATAAGTTCAATGTACATAGATAGCCGGGTTTTCTACAATGTATATTTTTGTAATTATAACCGCACTCCGTCAGAAGGGTTCAGGATGTACTGGACCCTGAAATACGGGATTATCCGTTTTGAGGGCGAGATCGAAGATACCCTGTATTCCTGGGACCTGGAAATTCCTAATTAGGGATAGTGCTATTTATTATATTTCACCAGTTTCTTCACAAGCACCTTGGTGTTGGTGCGCAGGGATAGCAGGTAGATACCGCCGGAAGCTTCCCTGGGTATCCGTGGCAGGTTGCCCCAGATGATTTCCATGGTTTCTTTGCCCGATGCATTACGCGTTGACTGGTACAGGAGCTTCCCGGTAATGTCCCGGATCTCGATGGTGACCGGTTCCGGTTTGGGAAGGGAATAAGTGATCAGCAGCCGCTCGGTGAAGGGATTCGGGCGGACCGAGAGTTCGATGCCGGGTACGTCCTGGAAGGTTCCGGGCAGGCCCGTTGCTGCATCGGTCCCCAGCCCGGACAGGGGAACGATCTGAATCGGGTGTGCCGGATCGGAACTGTTTATAGCCAGGGTTTCATCGTGCAGACCTACCTGCTCGGGGGAAAACTTGATCCAGTACGACAGGCTGTCTCCTCCGTTGATCTGAAAGGGTGTGGTTGGCGTGTGCTGGAAAGAAAAATGAACCGGGTCGCTGAACAAGAATCCAGTGATGGTAAGGGTTTCGATGCCCTTGTTTCGCAGAACGAGGGTATTGTAAGTGGTACTTTCAACTACGGATTCAAATTGCAGGGTATCGCTGGTTGTCAGGTAGGGATTCATATAGATCCCGACGGCTTCCCAGGCTGAACGGACCGACGAGGTTTGCTGGGAACCCTGGCCAAAGAGGTCTTCGGCCGCCTGAATGGAATAGGTGGCTGCATCCATGTATCTGGAACCGGGAAGTAAATAGTTGGTCAGGTTGCTGTAGGCGATAGCGCTTGCATCGTCCAGGCCAATGCCGGTGACCTGGTAAGAAACTCCGTCGTCATTCTCCCCCGATCCGCCTTCCACAAGCAGGTAGAACCAATGGTTCTGCACGCCGCAGTTGGTATGGACCCCTCCATAATCACCGGTAAGTTTCGTAGCATACCAGTACTCCCCCATGTAGGTGTCGGGATCGGAGAGCATTTTGGGATTGCTCATGGACCGGATGGCCCCAAAGCTTTTGTACACATCTTCCCCGACCATCCAGTCCACAACGGTTCCCCCTTCAGCGAAGTACTCCACGGAGGCCCCGAATATATCGCTGAAGGACTCGTTCAGGGCACCGGATTCACCCCTGTACGTTAGTTTGGCCGAATATCCGGTTACCCCGTGGGTGATTTCATGACCGACCACATCAATGGCCCCGAAGGATCCTCGAATGACGCCATCACCGGCTCCGTATGCCGCAAAGGTACCGGCCCAGAATGCATTGTTCCGGTCGTCCCCTTCAATCCAGTCCGCATAGGAGATAATGGGCCCTCCGTCGTTGTCAAAGCTGTTGCGTCCAAAGGTCTCCATGTAGTAATCATAGGTTTGCTCAGTGGCCCAGTGAACGCCCACACCCACCCGGTTGACCGTACTTACGATGGGGTGGGTATCCTGGACGTAGTCGACATAATTGCTAAAACCCAGGCCGCTCTCCGCATTGATGGTCGCGATCCCTTTTCCACGGGTGGTTTCCCGGAGCCGGTATTTGCCTTCGATGCTGCCTACCCAGTTGGCAATGCTGTATGCATTGAGATTTGTGTCGGTTCCCGAATTGGAATACAACACCTCGCTATCGTTGCGAACCTCAATATCATCGACCTGCCAGCCGAACAGGGTATTGTCGTCCATGCTGGCCCATCCGCCATCGGAAGCAAACTCGAAGCGGATATTTACAGTTTCACCGAGGTAAGCGGAAAGATCGAAACTGACCTGGGTCCAGGCCGGTTTCACTCCTGCCCAGCCAGGGATACCCGGTCCCTCCATATGGATCCCTCCAAAACTCCACAGGCTGGTACAGGTGTAGGCCGGTACGGGTCCCGTCAGCACTTCCCAGTTCGCACCTCCATCCGTACTGATCCGTACATTGATGCCGTCCCATCCGTCGTAATCGCTGTTGTAATCATAAGCCCCTGCTGAATCCTCCAGAGCAAAGCGATGATAAAAGGTCAGCTCGGGCTGGGAACCGGTCAGGGAGATGGGATCGGTTTCCAGGGCCACATGCCAGTCGTTGTCGTATCCGCCGGGTGTGAATCCGGCTGTATCGGCCATCCACCAGCTCGTACCGGATCCCATAAATGCGTTCCAGGAATCCGTATGCCAGTATGCTTCGTTATCGGGCCATTCGCTTTTGAATATAGTATCGGATATCACAATGTCTACCGTGCCATTATACAGGCTGGTACCCTGGGTGGGGATGTTCTCGCGGAACAGGGTCGGATAGGTCCCCACCAGTTCGCCGGTATGCGCATCGATTTCCACATCGAAGCGCTGCAGTGGATCCGTGGTGGTCATGTCAAAGCAGTACACCAGCCTGTACTGTTCCACTCTCTTTTCGTCAGATCCCGAAGAAAGCAATAGTTTTCCGTTCTCTCTTTCCTCATCCGAAGGGACAGACAGGCGGGACATCCTGGTTTCATTCTGTCTGGCTTCCTTTTCGTTCATGCCCAGATGTCGGCAGGCTGCCTGGTAGGCTTCCCGTTTGGTTAGGGAGGGGACCAGGTTGACAGTGGGTTCAGCCATGAGCGGACCATGGGCATGGGTCACACGGCCCTCATTCAGATGGAGCATATACTGGGTGCGGGCCAGTTCCAGGCCCCTGTAGTGCTGGGTATATCGAATATGCCTGTCACCCCGTGGTCCGGTACTTTCTTTTTCAGGTACAAACTCCAGCTGGTCCGGCAGCTTAAATGCGCTGCGGAGATTCGTGAAAAACATTTCCTCGTTTAAGGAGGCGGATGCATCCAGCCTGATGTCCGAGGGAAGCTGGGTGTCCTGGTTCCAACGGATCGCTGCATTTGCAAAGGCAGTCTGCTGCAGGGAAGCCTTCTGATTCTGGGCGTGGATGGGCAGTGAAGAAAGAGTTATGCCGGCGACCAGGAAGATCAGCGAGGATAAGAGCGGCAGGCAGGATCTGAGTTTCATTGCGGTCACCGGTTATGTTCCGTATTAGGGTATGTCTAATTTTAAAGGTACAACAAATAACGGGAAGAAGAGTTTATCAGCCTATATTTGCCTTCAGATTACATTGAAACACGAGCCAAGAGAAATGCCCAACAACTGGTTTCAATTCAAGCAGTTTACCATCCAGCAGGAACAGGCAGCCATGAAAGTGGGAACCGATGGTGTCCTCCTAGGAGCATGGTCATCGGTTCCGGGACCCGGAGGCAGGGTTCTGGATGTTGGAACGGGAACCGGGGTTATAGCACTTATGCTTGCCCAGCGTACAAAATCAGTCACGCTGGACGCCTTGGAAATAGACCCTTTGTCTGCCCGGCAGGCTGAAGAGAATTTCCGGAACTCACCCTGGAAAGAACGAATACATTGCATTCAATCCTCTTTTCAGGATTATTCTGCTCAATGTCATCTCCAGTATGACCTGGTTATTTGCAATCCGCCTTTTTTCTCCGGTTCTTCAAAAGCACCTACAAGGGAGAAAAACCTCGCAAGGCACGATGACAGTCTGAGCCTGGAGGATATCTTCAAAGGGTCCGTTTTGCTGATGAAAAAAACATCTATCATCAGCCTGATCCTGCCGGTTCAAAAACTGGCGCAGGCCATGGATATGATCTCTGAGTATAAAATGCATTGTTCCCGGCTGACCCGGGTCAGACCCGTAGCGCTGAAGCCACCTAAACGGGTATTACTGGAAGTCTCTTCTATGCCGGGTGAACTCATTGAAGATGAACTGACCATCGAGACGGATAAGAGACATGTATATTCCGACGGGTTCAAAAACCTTATCGAAGAGTTTTATTTATAAATGATCAGTTGTCACATGTTTTGACGGGACAGGATATCCGACATGTACTCCCTGGCCATTGCTGCCTGTTCATGGGCATAATCGACCGTAGCAGTTTTGCCATCCGGGGTTCGGATGTGATGGCATAATTCATAGCAGAAGTAGCCACTGAATCCAATCTCTCCCATCAACTGAATATACCTGTCGTAATCGGCCCATTCGATGATTTCATCATGATATTTATCACTGGCATATTTTGATTCCACTTTGCCGGTTTGGTCCCTGTAATATTCCCCGCCGTAATGAGAGTGAACCTGTAAATCGCCAACCGCCCTTACAGCCTCTTCCACCCAATCCGGATCCTTCCTGTCCATCATACCTGCATCCAGACAGATCTTCAACCACGGCGAATTCACCTCTTTTACCATTCGAAGGCAATCACGATAATCCTTGAATAGCGGCGGATGATTCTGCAGGGCCATGGTAATCCCGAATTCCTCCCCGAATGCAGCTGATTCAATGAGGCACTCTTTTACAAAATTCCATCGATCCAGCATCGTGGCATACGGATACTGACGCTGGAAGGTGTAATAATCGGACTTGACCAGATCATAGGTTCCGACTCCCTCATGGATGGGAATCCCGGTCCATGCCGGAAACAGACGTACAATTTTTGCTCCCAGGTCCCTGGCCATACGGGTGGTTTCTTTAACCATCAGCAGCTGGCATTCACGGTGCTCGGGAATTGGACTGCTGAAATCGTTGTTGCATGCCACAGCAGGTATTTCAATGCCTGCCTTCTCAAGGATATTCCTCATTTCATCCCGGCGTTTCAATGGGATATCCATCGGATTACCCTGGGGTCTCTTATTATCAAGTTCAATTCCCTGATATCCGTATTCTTTCGCTCTTTTCACGAATTCCTCAAACGAGAGTCCGGGACCGTCATACCATATACCCAGATAGGTTATGCCATATAATCCGAGCTTGATCTGACCGGATCGTCTGGTTCTGGAGGTGAGAGGATCTGGAGAGGCAACTGCCTGTTGTCCCATGGCCATGCTCCCGAGTGTGGCTGCACCGGCTGCCAGGCCTGACTGTTGAAGAAAAGTTCTGCGTTTCATGTTTCCGGGGTTTAGTTTATTTAAATTCCTGCCAGAATTGGGTAAGTTTATTGGGCATGCCAATAGAGTTGCTTACTGCAATTTACCGGGTTTGGTCCTTAAAGTCAAATGTCTGTTTTTACCGCATAATCCCTTATTAAGGTTCCGAATGGGAGCTAAAAGGAGAGTGTAAAGGTGGTTTGCCTGCCTTGTTCAGAGTTCACTGAGATGGTGCCATGGTGCATCTGCATTACCTGGCGGGCAAGACTCAGGCCAATTCCCGAACCTTCCTTGCGGGTGGTGAAGAAAGGAGTGAATATCAGGTCCAGCATATCGCCAGGAATCCCCTTCCCATTGTCACTGATCTCCAGACATACCTGTTGACCAGCCTGGTATCCCCTGAACCGGATCAGGGGTTTCGGGGTCTCCCGGGTAGCCTGAAGCGCATTTTTTACCAGGTTGATCAATACCTGTTCGATCAGTTTTTCATCGGCCAGGACCTCAAGACCGGCTGGGATCACTTCCACCGAGACCTCAGCTCCTGAACTGCTCAGTTCTGCCGACATGATTGTCTCGACCTGTTTCAGCAGTTCCCGGATCCTTACCCTGCTGTAATCCGGTGCTCCAATATTGGTAAAATTGCGGAAGGTATCGATGAAATCAGAAAGACCACCGCTTCGCTTGATGATGGCTTGCAGACCCTGGATGGTCTGTTCGATCAGTTTTTCATCGATCTCGCCCAGGTCCTTTCTCTTTTTTCCGTGTTGGAATTGCTCATACAGACTGGTGGATAATACATGTATGGGCGAAACGGAATTGGCAATTTCATGATTCAGCACCCGGATCAGTTTTTGCCATGTTTCCACCTCTTTCCAGGCCATCTCCCTGCTGATATCGGAAAGGAAATAGATTCTCACCCGATTTCCCTGCATCAGGATATCTGTTGATTTCACAGCCAGATGCACCAGTTTCCCATCCATTACTATTTTCACCTGCTGATGGTTTTCATCTTTAGTTTGAGAGCCTATTTCCCGGAAACCCGGATACCGTTCGTTCAGCTTCTTAAGATTTGTTAGTTTTTCAATGTTTAATAAATCGACGGCGGCCCTGTTGATCAGCCGGATCGTGCCGTCTTCGCTTGCCGCCATAATGCCCAGGGCAGATTGGTGGATGATCTCCCTGAAGAACTGGTTTTCTACCTCTTTCTCTATCCTTACAAACCTGAAGTTCGTGCTGATCTCTTCAAAAGAGGTATAGAGTCTTTGAAAATACTTTCCACCCTTTGCCCAGGTAAAGTGTTGGGAGGTATCCTGGTTCCTGAGTGCGTCCATGAACCTTCCCACATCACGGTGTATCCTGTTCATGTAATAGGTAAGGAACAGGATCTGACCCACCCAGATGATCAGCAGCCCTGCAGAGGACATTCGCATAAAGTCTTTCTGGATGGCAAAGGAAAACAACAGCCCCACACCGGCAATTAGCAGGACCTGGATGAAGACATAGATATTAAACCGGTTCAATACCATATTTTCTGATTTTGTTATACAATGTTGTTCTGTTTATCCCCAGTGTTTTAGCTGTCAATCTCTTGTTATGTCCGTTCTTGACCAGGGCCTTTTCTATGAGCTTCCGTTCGTTCAGCTCCAGGTTGAGATCATCCTCTTTTTGTTGACCTGGTCCAGCGGGATATGGGGCAAAATCTGCTGGTTTCAACAGGGTATCTTCACTCAGTAATACGGCTCTTTCAACCAGGTTACGTAACTCCCTGATGTTTCCTTTCCAGTAGTATTTTGAGATCTGTCGGAGAGCCATTTTACTTATTCTGATACCGGGTTTATGGTGCCTTTCAGTAAATTTCTCCACATAATACTCTGCAAGAAGGGGGATGTCTTCCTGTCGCTCCCTCAGCGGGGGTACGTTCAGCTGTATACTATTGATCCGATAGAGCAGGTCCTCCCGGAACCGGCCTTCTTCACAGAGCTGGTACAGATTTGAATTGGTGGCACAGATAAGCCGTACATCTACCGGGACAGCCTGGCTGGAACCCACTTTCACAACCTCCCGTTTTTCAATGACCGACAGAAGCTTAGCCTGCAAGGGAAGCGGCAGGTTCCCGATCTCATCCAGAAAGAGTGTCCCACCCGAAGCAATCTCCATCCGTCCCTGTTTATCTGTATCGGCTCCCGTAAACGCCCCTGACACATGGCCGAAAAGCTCACTTTCGAAAAGGGTTTCCGTGATAGTGCCCAGGTCGATACTGACAAAAATTTCCCTTCTGCGCAGGGACTGCCGATGGATTTCACGTGCAAGCACCTCTTTTCCTGTTCCGTTCTCTCCCAGGATCAAGATGTTCGCTTCCGTGGGAGCCACCTTTTCCACGGTTTTCATAAGGTCTTTCATGGCCATGGAACTGCTCGGACAGAAGTCGAAGTTGAGGTTCTCCCTTTCCATCAGGTGCCGTTGTTTCGATCTCAGGTTCCGGATCTCTGACTTTGATCTTCTCAATTGCCAGGCGGAAAGGATGGTGGAAAGGATCTTTTCTTTGTCCCAGGTTTTCATTACAAAATCAGTGGCTCCCTCCCGTATAGCTTTGACAGCCAGTTCAATATCCCCATACGCGGTGATAAATATGATGGATGCATCCATGTCCGCTTCCAGGATCCTCTTCATCCAGTAAAACCCTTCATTTCCCGTATGGGCTCCCGCTGAAAAATTCATATCCAGGAGAATAACATCATAAACCGACTCTTGCAGGACTGAAGGAATGAGGTTTGGATTGCTCAGGGTTCTGATGGTGTTGAAATGCGGGGAAAGGAATATTTCATAACCAAGGAGCAGTTCCTTGTTGTCGTCCACGATCAGTACACGGCCATCTCGTTTTTCCATATCCAGGTTTTTCTCAGTGCAAATCTAAGGAATCATGTCTAAAAAATCAACATCAGGTGTTTAAAAAATAAACATATTTAGAATCGCATTAAATTCTATTTGACAGAAAATAAGAGGCTTATCAATATGGCACCTTTATTGATTTGACATTTTACAGGTTTCATTGTTTTTTACCTTCTTATATATGATCCGAAACTATATCCTTACCACCGTTCGGAATCTGATCAGGAACAAAGTTTTTGCCCTGATCAACATCATTGGTTTTGCCATCAGCATCGCAAGTGTGATCCTTTTTTTCCTATGGGTCAGTGATGAAGTGAGCTATGACAGATTTCACGAAAACAAGGACCGGATTTTTAACCTGGTTTCAGTATTCCCGATTGACGACATGCATTCCATGTCGGTCA
Source organism: uncultured Bacteroides sp. (assembly GCA_964424935.1). GTDB lineage: Bacteria > Bacteroidota > Bacteroidia > Bacteroidales. The sequence continues at coordinate 2,339 of CAYRLP010000004.1, read as the reverse complement.
CACCCTTCCCTCTTGCACCTGCCTTGAAAGACAGGTACCCCGAGGTAGAAAACTACACCAGGTACTGGCAGTATCCAGCTCTAGTACAGTATGGAGAAATTAGCTATGTGGATGAGAAGATATACCTGGCGGACCCGGGATTCCTGGATATGTTCAGTTTTCCTGTTATCAGTGGTGATCCGGAGGAAGCATTTTCAAGTAAAAGCGCTGTTGCCATTACTGAATCAGTAGCTGACAGGTATTTCGGAGCAGAAGATCCCATTGGCAGGATCCTTACTTTAAACAAGGAACTTAAGTTATCGGTGGTAGCTGTGCTGAAAGATCCTCCGGCAAACACATTCTTTGATTTTTCCATGCTGGCCAGCATGAACCACGAATCCGAATTCAGACTCTACGAAGACTGGAGCTTTGCCGGGCCTTCCTATATCATGCTGAAGAAAGGCACCGACCAGGAGGAATTCCAGAACAAAATAAAACAGATTTACAGAGAGGAGGATCCGGAAGAGGAAGTGGACCTCCTGATACAGCCCCTGAAAGAGATGCACCTATACAGGGACGGGAAGGCCAACAGGATAGTCCTCGTCGGCCTCTTTTCCGGGATCGCTGTGATCATCTTGTTGCTGGCATGCATCAACTATATGAATCTGAGTACAGCATGTTCTTTGAAAAGGGCCAGGGAGATCGGGCTGAGAAAAATCACCGGAGCCAGAAGAGGACAGATCATTACCCAGTTCCTCGGAGAATCCATGTTCTACTCCCTGCTTTCACTGTTCCTGGCACTGGTCCTGGTGGAACTGGTCAGGCCCCTGTTCAACTCCCTAACTCTGAAACAGCTGGAAATTCACTATAATGATCCCCGGCTTCTGACTGGTTTACTGGTTATTTACCTGTTCACCACCCTGGTTTCAGGAATCTATCCGGCCTTTGTCCTCTCTTCCTATCCCCCGGTCCGGGTCCTGGGAGCGTCCGCTGTCTGGAGGGGTGGCAAACGGATTCTGAATGGATTGGTAATCCTGCAGTTCACTATTTCCATGGCTTTAATCAGTGCCTCGGTGACCATCAACCGTCAGGTGAGATATATCAACAGAAAAGACCTGGGACTGAATAAAGATAATGTTCTTGTACTCCCCTTCGGACTGGACCTGATCCCTCAATATGATATGCTACGGGAAGAGATCATGTCACACCCGGATGTAATCAATGTTTCGGCTTCCTATGACCTGCCGTTCATCCTTTTTTCCGGTGTGAACGTCAAATGGGACGGGGCTCAGGAGGATGAGGTGCTTCCGGTAAGCTACAATATGGTGGATTATGATTTTATCGAAACCATGGAGATTGAAATGCTGGAAGGCAGGGCTTTTTCCCGGGACTATTCCAGGGATGATTCCATTGCTTATATCATCAACGAGACAGCCATGAAAAGAATGGGAGTGGAACACGCGTCTGGGCTCAGCATTGACTTTTTACACCCCCATATTCCGGAATACCTTCATAAGGGAACCATTATCGGGGTGGTGAAGGATTTCAATATCCGACCGTTGAAAGAGGAGATTGCGCCTCTGGTTCTAAAGATCTATCGCCCCTATTACAGGCACCTGTATGTGCGTTACAGAAGTGGGGATCCTTCCAGTTTGATCGCCTACCTGGAAGAGATGCAGGCAAAGCTATTCCCGGGGCTTCCCTTCCAGTACAGTTTCCTGGAGGAAGAAGCGGAGCTGATGTATGACGTGGAGTTCAGGACGGGGACAATCATCAAATACTTCACCCTTATAAGCATTCTTATTTCCTGCCTGGGTCTGTTTGGTATGGTTGTCTTTGAACTTGAGTTGAGAACCCGGGAAATAGCGATCCGAAAGGTCCTGAACTCATCGATCAATCAGATTATATTACTGGTGTTCAACCGGTACTTGAAATGGATCGTTCTGGCTTTCTTTATTGCCACACCCGTTTCATTCTATGTAACCAGTACATGGCTTCAGGCATTTGCTTTCAGGATCAGGATCTCACCAGTCACATACCTCCTGACGCTAACAGGTATTATATTCATTGAGTTCTTGATCATTGGATTTCAATCCAGGAGAAGTGCCATGGCGAATCCGGCAAAGATCCTCAAATTTGAGTAGACTGAGCATCTCATGCGTTCAAGTTTATGCTGTTCCTGCTTATTTGCACCCGGCAGGAATCCGATCCGATCAGTTGGAAACTTCAAGAACTTAATAAAAAGCAATTTGTTAAACTACTATCTAAAACATCGGAGCCTTGAAAATAAAAGCATTCTTAACGCTGATCGGGATCCTGCTAATGTATCAGCTGGAAGGACATGTTGAACTGACCTATCC
>CAYRLP010000003.1:0-19764 GCA_964424935.1 uncultured Bacteroides sp. | reverse complement strand
CCTCTCTCCATTCCAGGATGATGCAGGATGTCAAAAGCGAACCATTGGCCAATATTGGTGATTTTGATGCACCAAGTGATGTCAGAACCTTTACCAAAAATGACGTTGATTTCACATTGGGTAGCCAGTGGAAGCAGCAATACCTTAAAAAAGAGGGAGACGAGTTTATTGTCCTCCCGGCACAGTATAATGTCTTCTCAGGAGAATGGAAGGCCTATTTCCCGGAGGATAAAGACAGGAGAAATTGGTTTAACAGGTGTGCAGGGTGCCACGCAACGGGTGTTGATCCTGTGAAAAAATCCTATGTGGAGATGGGGATAGCCTGCGAAGCCTGCCACGGGCCCGGAAGCATGTACAAGGGAGCTTCGATTATGAAAAACCAGGAACTTGCGCTGACAAAGGGTATGGTTATTCCTGATTAGGCGCTGTTCAAAACCTGCCACAATGCAGAGAGCCCCACTTTTAAAGGCTTCAACTTTGCAGAAATGTCAGCCAAGATTGCACATCCCAATCCTTCTAAATAACGACGCTTAGCATAATTAGCATATTTTATTATTTTTGAAAGTCCTCTGGTAAGGTTGCCAGGGGACTTTTACATATGGAAAAATCATGAAAAAAAGCTTGAAGATTTTGGTCCTTGCCATGCTGGCATGGATCACAGCATGCAGCAGCCCCGGTGGTGACGGACCCGTTACCGTAAAAGTGAAAGCTGTTGAACAGGTGCCAAATTATACTTATTTACTGGTAAAGGGGAAGGGGCCGGCTTACTGGATCGCCGTAACTTCTACGGATATAGGTGTGGGAGAATCCATTACCTACCAGGGAGGCATGCTCATGGAGAATTTTTACAGCAAGGAGTTGGACCGCACCTTTGAAAAAGTACTTTTCCTGGATGGGATGGAGGCAGGTTCGGCCCCTGCAATGGGAGATATGTCAGGCACCTCTACGGGTTCGGATATACGAACCGACCAGCTTGAAATAAGCATGGAACCTGCAGAGGGTACCGTTTCCATCTCAGCACTTTACAAAGATCCTTCATCCTATGAAGGGAAAACCGTTCGTGTGAGGGGACAGGTGGCCAAATACAATCCGGAGATCATGGAACGGAACTGGATACATCTCCAGGACGGGACCGAGTTTGAGGGTAAATATGACCTGACAGTTACCTCACTGGAACCGTTTGAGGTGGGGCAGGTGATCACCGTAGAGGGCATCCTGGCTTTGAACAGGGATTTCGGGTACGGTTACGAATATGAGATCCTCCTGGAAAAAGCCACCCAGATCAAGTAGATCCTAAGAACAAATGCAGCGGTCGGAATAGCCTGCTGACCGCTGCAATATTCAGTTGTCTCATTTTTTAATGTGCTCCGCCTGACAGGAAGGAGTATACGATGAATCCGATCAGGATTACTCCGATTGCCAGTGCGGTAAATCCGAAGAAGCGGACGACCCGCATGGTGTCCTTCGAATAGGTTTTCTCAAAGACCCGCTGATCCAATTTTCCGGCTTCTTTCAGCTCCTGGTATTCGCGTGGGCGCTCGTGAATGAAGTGCTCCAGCGGCATATGTCCTGTGAAAATAACCGTATCCATTGGGAAAGCCTCCGGACGGAAATGGGTATTGAAGAAGTGGATGGTAAAGATGAATCCGACCGCCAGCAGCGCTTCATCACTGTGGATGATCTGGCAGATATTGATCAGCCAGCCGGGGAAGAACCGGGTGAAAAAGACCGGGAACCAGAGGACCAGTCCGCTGAAACCAATTACAGCCACACCCCAGAACACCGCCAGGTAGTCGAATTTTTCCCAGTAGGTCCACCGGCCGTAGTCGGGTCTGGGGCCCCTTCCCAGGAACCATTTGATGGTGCCCACAAAGTCCCTGATATCCTGCCTGTTGAACCAGAGGGTGTCCTTTCCGAATATAAATTTGGTCACGGAGAGTCGTTTCCTCCGCTTTTCCCGGACCAGGTTATAGATGTGGAAAGCAAAGTAACCGAAGGTAATAACCGCTCCTATACGGTGCAGTACACCGGCAGTCCCTACACCTCCGAAGATCCTGGAGAGGAACTTGGCCCATTCCATATAGGCGAATTTCAGCATCATACCGGTGAGTGCCAGTATAATGAAGCTGATGATAACAAAGATGTGAGTGATGCGCTGATTTCGACTGAAGCGCCTGAAATACATGTTGCCTGTTTCTTTGGGAGCTTCCTTCCTTTTCTTGAGCCTTTCCTTGACCGAACGGGGCAGCCACATGAGCAGGTGGATTCCGAAAAAGATGAAAACACCAAGCAGAAGCGCTGTCATAAAGATATAGGCGCCATGCAGTTTGGGATCATCTTCGTGGGTGGCATGACTCATGTATCCGGTAAAACGCTTGTTCGCTCCCACATGGCATTTCCCGCAGGTGGTTACTAGGTTCGCTTCCGATACCTGGGAAGCCGGATTGGAGGCTTTCAGGATATTATGGGCACCATGACAATCAGAGCACCGGGCCGATTCATAATATCCCAGCTGGTAGGCCTTGCCATGATAGGTTTTCATGTAGGTATCAGCTGTTTCCTCGTGACACGAGCCACACTGGTGGGTGACTTCGTTCATGAATTTATCCTGGCCCACCACGGAAATCTCATGGGCCGTATGACATTTTACGCAGGTTGGATACTCTGTCCCCTTGGGATCGGTTCGATAGGCATGATCACTCTCCAGGTAGGTTTCATAAATTCCTTTGTGACAGGTACCGCAGGTCTGCTGAACATTGGCCGGGTATATTGAGGATCGTGGATCATCCATTTTCAGGACAAAATGCGTTGTATGGCAGTCGGTACAGACTGCGCTGACTGTCAATCCCTTGGCCGTAAGGCCCAACCCATGAACGCTGGAAGAATAATCGGAAAGGGCATTGGTTTCATGGAGACCCTCCACCTCTGCGGCTTTTCCATTCTCGCGATGACAATTCCCGCAGAGTTGCGGAATATTTGTCCGGTAGACCGGAGAAGTATCGTCGTTCCTGGATTTTGTGGCATGGGTTCCGTGGCAATCGGTGCAGTAGGGGGCATTCTCCTTTTGCGTATAATATGCCTGGCCATGGCCGCTTGCAAAATAATTATCGAAAATCTCGGCATGGCAGGAAGAGCAGTCCACCGGCTCATTGGTGGCACAGGGCCGCGCCAGGTGATCGGTAACAGCTGTATGGCATTCGGTGCACTGTATATTCTTATGCACGGAATTTGGCAGGATGCTGTTGTCCACAAACAGAGAAATCGTATCACCATCTACGATTTTATGAACGGATTCATCCTGGTGACACCTCATACAAGCATTGTCGGAAATCCTGGCCTGGACCTGTGGAATATCCACCACATGAGGCGGGTGACATGAGGAACAGGCCGGTATGATGGAGGGATTCTTCTCCCAGAGTTCACCTTTAATGACTTTCTTGTGGGCCTCTTCGATCCGTGTATGACATTTCATACAGGTTCCAGCAATCCTGTTTGGTGATACTGAAGAATTCGGACTTGTATGGGGCAGTACCAGGTGGTTGCCATGACAGTCGTTACATGTGGCCGTAACGATCAGACCCGCTTCAAACAAGCCCCTACCGTGGATTCCCTGAGTATAGTTTTCCACGATGTTGTGTTCGGCAACATCGTATACTCTCGCTACTATTTCACCTTCTCTGTGACACCTTCCGCAGAGATAGGGGATATTCATCTTATAGGTGCGCGACTGAGGGTTGGAATTAAAGAGGATATCGTGGTGTCCGTGGCACTCTTTACAGCTGGGGGCATTGGGGTCATTTCTCAATAAGGCCTGCCCGTGAACCCCCCTCATGTTGTCGGCCAGCTCCTGAGTATGACAGTTCCCGCAGTTTACGGCATCCAGGTCATCCGGATGGGGAAAGCCTTCATCATCGGCATCGATATGACAGGAGATGCAGCTATTGCCGTGATGGACCGAATGGGCAAAGATGGAGGTGTCCACGAACACGGACATAGCTCTTCCATTCACGGTTCCGGTCAATTCCGTGTCCTCATGACACATCATGCAATCCTCATCGGATTGTGCCCAAACCTGGCTGCATGTGAAAACTGAAAAGAGAAGGGAAAGAAGCCAGATGGCATTCTTACGAAGTAGTGCTGGTACGGAACGGCCGGTCATTATCAGGGTGATTCGTTAAGGAAGGTAAAATAGTGATAATTGCATCGTTATACGCTCCAAACTATCAGATTGGGTGTAATTTATATCTAATCTGAATATAGATCAGTCCCTTCTACTCATGCTCTTCGTGGTACCCGGTTATCATGCTCTTAAACAGGGTACCAGGCTTATCTCCTAAAGTACAGGTGTAGAGGTGGATCGCCAGGAAGAGTGAAAGAACAAATCCGACTATAATGTGCAACACATCGTAAAATACGAGACCGCTGATATTAAAAACAGTAGCAGATATCCGTTCCGGGAACATCAGTCCGAACCCGGAAATGATCAGCAGGGGCATGCCCAGATACATGGCCAGGACATAGGATATTTTCTGCAGGGGATTGAATTTCTGCTTTTTAGTAATGGGAAAGGGATGCGGTTCATCCTTGAAGATACCGATCGCATAAAATTTAAATTGTTTCCAGAGCTTCGGCACCATATTCTTTCTCCACTTTCGGTAATACTTGCCATTGCCCGTAACAATATTTCCAATTACATAAACACCGTAATTGATGGTCAGGATTATGGCACACACATTGTGAATCCCTACGGAGACATTAAAAGAGACCGGGCCCGATCCCACGGCAGCATAGCGCAGAAGGATTCCGGAAGCAATTAATAAAAGAAACATCAACGCATTGACAAGATGCCAGAGCCGGATCCATTTCGGGTACAGGTATATTCTGTTTGTTGCCATGTTAACTTTTTTTCTGTTTTCTGATTCGCAAATAGGTATGAAACACGATCACCAGCAGGGTTAACCCGAATACCAGCAGACTGAGTCGGTTGAGCCATATGTTTTGATTTGCACCAATCACATAGGAATTACTGATCATGATTGCGTTCAGGAACCCCCCTTTCCGCTCTTCCAGGCTCTGGAATTTATAAAGAGTATGCATGAGCCGGGAATCTTTGGAATGGCACTCGGTACAGTTTTGAACGGCTTCGGTTTTGGGCAGGATCTTGTGAGCAATCAGAATCGAATCATTGATCTCGGTATGGCACTCGATACATCTGACCTTTTTGAAATGCGCCGCCTGATTCGGCAGCCAGTCGTGACTCTCCACCACGACGATCTCCTCCCGGTCTGTAAGTAGGGTGAAACGGTTAAAATTCGCATGGCAACTCAGGCACATACTGTTGTCATACAGGACGGCTTCCTGCAGATCATTCGCATTCCTCATGAAAGCCCTGTAACTGTGAGGATTATGACACTTCCAACAGGTAAATTCCTCAATATTGTGAATGCTCTCCTGGAACTCCACCTCGATTTCCTCAAAATGATACTGGGCAAAGGTTTCATCATACCCGTGGCAGTCCATGCATAAAAACTGTTCTTCAAGCCGGGTGGCGATGGCGTGTGGAAATGTCGTATAATCATAGGAGTGACAATCGGTGCAACTGAAAGCTTTGTGCACTCCGGTATAGAACGCATCCCGGTCAATGTTCTTGTCGGGACACATATATTCATGCTTGGTTCTTCCCGTACTAGGATCTTCAATAATGAACTTCACCTCTCCATGGCATCTCAGACAGCTTTCGTTGTCATCCACGTAGTCGTTCACTTCATAGTAGGAGGGTTTCAGTTTTGTGCTGTCGTTCGTCTGGGCCATCTGGTTGACCGAGATGGCCAGCAGAAGAATGAGTAGAATTCTTGTTGGGTTTGTCATTGGGGCTAGAACCTGATTGTGATGTTAAAACCAAACTGAAAGTCCCCGTCGAACGGATTGTTGCTGTTATATGCAATACCGTGGTTTCTGACTATAGAGTTATAATTGGAGGCAAAGACCCGGAACGCATGAGTACTGGTTCCGATCTCCACACCCAGAGCCAGGTTCGGATATACATCCGTATCCGCTTGAGTCAGGGGCTGGTCGTATTCCAGTATAATGGAATGAAAACCGAGGACCTGGAAGCGTCCTCCTACACCGATTGAGGCATTTATATTGTTGTATCCTTCGGGAACGGCATTGAAGTAAACAAAGGTGGGGGACACCTGAAAACTCACTTTATTACCGATCCGGGTGGATATGATAAGCTCATTGAGATAGGACATCCGGTAGGCAAACTGATAGTCTTCCTCCGGACCGAAATATTTGCTGTCACGGGCATCCAGGACTGCATTTCCATGATAGGAAAGGGATATGGGCAACTTGCTGGTCTGGGTCAGGATGCTGTATTTCCATTCCAGGTCCTGGAGCATGTAATTCCTGGTGGTCCCAAATCCAAGCATAATTTTGTCTGTTATTCCGTAGTAGGCCCCGATCCGGGTGTTGGCACTCCCGTATATTCCGAACAGATCCGCAATTTCAGCAATCTCTGAAAAACGGTGCTGAATCATGAGAATCAACTGTCCCTTATAGGGATTTGCCGTTGTTTGCATGTCCACCAGAGTCAGAGTTTCAAATGCAGGCATTACAGGTTCAGCCTCATCTTGGGCATTCATAACACCTGCAGACAATAGAACAAACAGGCAGGTGACAATGGTAACTTTCATATTTCGTTTCATAGCTTTTGGATTTATCATATTATCAATTGTCCTCGGCTCCTTCGGATATCCAGCCAAGAATTGTCAGTATCTCTTCTTCACTTGCGCGCCCATCATGAGAACCTATCAGCTTTTCATAGATCAGGCTCGAACAGGGAAAATCGGTGTCGATATATCCACCGTCTATCAGTTCATCATAGGACCACCCCGGGCTCAGGTTGGGAGCCTGTCCGCCTCCGTGACACATCACGCAGTTCTGATCAAAAATGGGTTGAATATCCGTGGAGAAGCTCACTCCGGTTGGGAGATTCTCCGGGCATTCCGGTTTTGGGATCTCATATTTTGTACAACCCGACAAGATCACCACCAGGGATCCTGTCAGTAACATCATCAGTCTTCTCATATCCATACTGTTTTTATAATCAGCTAAACGATTGTTGCCGTTGGAGTGCGTAAGATAAGGGTTCTGGAAGATTGTTAAAAAGAAAACAGTGGCAGATGCACCAATTTTTTTATGGGGATAGATCATCTATTTGACTGACCTAAATCAGTCATTATTTTTCAGTATATTGAACCGGTCTTAAGAATGAAAGCCGAGGAGAATGAAAACAGACAAGAAATGCCTGGGATGCGATGAATGTAACAGCAGATCCCCCTTATTTTCTTCTCTGAATAAGGATGAGTTACAATTACTCAATAAAGACCGCTATTCTGTTCGCTTTCATAAGGGTGAGATGATTATCAAGCAGGGGACCCGGGCAGATTACCTGGTCTCTCTCATTGAGGGATTCGCTAAAATGTATATTGAGGGCGATCATAACAAGAATCTGGTTCTTGATTTTATAAAGCCTCCCCGGATATTAGGCGGACCAGGTGCTCCAATTGACGGAAAGCACCGATACAATGTGGTGGCCATCAGGGAAACACTGGTATGTTTCATAGATCTTGGCAATTTCAGGAAGGTACTTGCTTCCAGCAGCCTGTTCTCAGAGAATTTTCTGGTCCTCTGTTCCCAAAATTATCTGGAGTCTCTGGACAGGATGGTTGCCATCAGCCAGAAGCAGATGCACGGAAGAATGGCCGATGCCCTGATTCACCTGAGTAACGAAATCTATAAGAGTGAATTTATCTCAGACGAAATCAGCAGAATGGATATTGCAGAATTTACCTGCATGTCAAAAGACAGTGCCATCCGGGTCCTGAAAGAATTTGAAAGGGACCGGATCATAAGTCTGCAGGGAAAACAGATCGAGATCCTGGATTCCCAGAAGCTGAATGAAATCGCAGATAAAGGTTAATCCACCCTTCTCAGGTCCAGGTCCTGAAAATCATAGCTGAAATCGATATCCGGTGATATTCCTTTCATTCGGATCTGTTGTGCCTTTCCCTCTTCATCCAGGCTGAATATGGCAAATGCATCTGCATCCAGCTCCCGGTTCTCCCATCTGATGGCGAAAGCATTGGCCTTATAGAAAAACATAGGCCCGGTCAGTGCGGGGGAACGAAGGGAGGTGAACCAAAGTTGTTCATCCTGGAGGTAGATCCTGATTTTGCCGAACCAGGGATCTTCGTAAATCCCGGTATAGTCATCCGGATTGATATGGTCGTCGCTGGCATTTTCAACTACCTGCCAGACGCGTTCTACCTCGGTTTCCGCACTTCCGGACCTGGCCCGGTAAGCCGCCAGGTACCGGTCGGTCCATCCATAATTGTCCAGTCCGAGGTAGCTGTCCACAATGGTTTGTGAAACGGCGCTGAACACCCCGGCACCGCCGTAATAGGAATTGGTCAGCACCACCACACCCAGCTCCAGGTCGGGAATCAGGATGGTTTTTGATAGCATTCCTGACAGGTCGCCGGTATGGGATACGACCATCTGCCCGTTCATATCACTCAGTCTCCATCCCAGTCCGTACCCGGAAAAATGGGGATGATACCTGTTATCCGGCCTTTCGGGTATGGTCGTATGGATACTCCACATTTCGCGCTGACTGGCTTCTGAGAAGAGCTGAAGCTCCAGATGTTCCCCGTATTTTCCCTGGTTCAACTGGACCAGCATCCAGCGGCAAAGGTCATCCGCGTTCGACAGGATAGCCCCGAGTGCTCCGTTTATCTTGCCCGGATCGTGTTCGTGCCAGGCTATGGTTTCCAGTTTCCCGTTTACGGCCAGGTGGGGAGTGGCCAGGTTCGTAAGTCCGGCCCTGCTTACGGGCATGGTACTGGAGTTATCCATGCCCAGCGGATCCAGGATCCGCTGTTTCACAAACACCTCCCAGCTTTGACCGGAAACCCGTTTGATCACCTCCCCGGCCACCACATAGAGCACGTTGTCATAATCATACTTGGTCCGGAATGCCGATGCCGGTTCGAAATGCCCGAAGTTAGTCAGCAGATCCTCCATAGTAAAATCCGAACCCGAGGGCCAGAACTGCAGGTCACCCGCTCCCAGGCCCAATCCGCTCCGGTGGGTCAGCAGATCCTGGATGTTAAAGTTCCGGGTCACGTAATCGTTGTACATAGTAAATTCCGGTATGTAATCAATCACCCGGTCACGCCAGTTCAATTTGCCCTCTTCCACAAGAATGGCGAGGGCAGCCGTGGTAAAAGCTTTGGTGTTCGAAGCAATGGCAAAGGAGGTGTGCTCATCCACTTTCTCACCCGTATCCACGGATTTCAGGCCATATCCTTTTGCGTGAATAATTTTACCATCTTTGACCACACCCACGGCCACGCCGGCCACGGTGAATTTCTCCATGGCATCTTCTACCAGCTTGTCAATTTCCCTGCTGGTGAGCTGTCCCCACAGCGGCATTACCAGGAGGAGTCCGATGAACAGAGCAATCAATGATCTCAGATATCCGGTTTTCATAGTATAGTTTTTAAGGTAGTTAAAGATAATACAGACTTCAAGGTAACTAATAAATTCTACCTTTGGACATGGTCCGGAAGAAAGGGTACAGAGGCAGGGCCGTATCCATGGTGGCTCTGATTATTGCAGGTGAATCCATTTTCCTTCTCCCCTTTGTACTGGCACGAGTGTTTCGGCCCACCCTCCTGGCTGCGTTTCAGATCTCCAATACGGAACTGGGCCTGTGGTTCTCCGTCTACGGAGTCGTGGCGATGATTTCCTATCTGTTTGGCGGACCTCTGGCCGACCGGTTCCCGGCCCGGAACCTGATGGCAATAGCACTCTGGCTGACTTCCGGGGGAGGGTTGGCTATGGCCTTTTTGCCACCCAACCGGGTGATGGTTGTGCTTTATGGTTTCTGGGGATTTACAACCATCTGTCTCTTCTGGGCAGCCATGATCAGGGCCACCAGGGAGTGGGGCGGGATTGTATTTCAGGGCAGGGCATTTGGATGGCTGGAAGGAGGCAGGGGAGGTGTTGCCGCATTACTGGCCACGTTTGCATTCCTGCTGTTCTTAAGGGAAGGGAACTTCCGGGCAGTGATTCTGGCTGCTTCCCTGGTTGTTGCCCTAAGTGCCATACTGGTCTGGATTTTTGTACCCCGGAAGTCCCCTGAACGTTCAGGGACCCCGCTTGCCGGGACGATCCGTAGCGTGACAAGCCTCCTCAAACTGCGAAACACATGGTTGCTATCCATCATCATCCTGTGTGCCTATTCGGGCTATAAGATTACCGACGATTTTTCGCTGTATGCCAGGGAAGTGCTTGGATTCACTGAGGCAAACGCTGCCGGGGTAGGCACTGCCGCGCTTTGGCTTAGGGCCCTGGTTGCAGTACTGTCAGGTTATATTGCAGACCGGTACAACCGGGCAGATGTGATAATTGCATGTTTCGGACTTACCTGTATCGGTGGGATAGGTATCGGACTGAATATCTTTCAAGGGATCACCGGATTTATTCTTGTGAACCTGGCGTTTACAGCCGCAGGCATCTATGGAGTACGGGCACTTTATTTTGCGGTGCTTAAGGAAGCTGGGTTCCCGGTCGCCCTGACAGGTACCGCGGTTGGGATAATTTCCTTTGCCGGGTTTACCCCCGAGGTTTTTATGGGACCATGGATGGGATATCTCCTGGATGCTTCTCCGGGAGCAACCGGACATGCACATGTCTTTTTCCTTTTATCTGCCGTTGCCCTGGCAGGTCTGGCAGCTGGTTTGCTGTTTCGCAGATCCACCCGTACCTAAATGCTCCATGAAGCTCAAAACTTCCGTCACAGATCCAGTATCATCCATATGTTGCAGGTGGGGTGTCCCGAATTTCCCATGGGTCTGGCCAACTTGCGGAATCCCAGTTTTTCATATATATCCACAGCTTTAGAAAAGTGCGGCAGACTCTCCAGGTAAAGCTGCCTGTAACCCATCCTCCTGGCAGAATCAATGCACTTTTCCATCAGTGTCCTGCCAATGCCCCGCCCTCTTTCCGAAGGGGCCAGGTAATATTTAACCAGTTCCACGCATGATTTATCCAGCCCTTCCGTTGGGTATATGCCGCAGCACCCGGCAGGGATACCATTCACCTCAGCTACCCAGAGAACCGACCCCGATCTGCGGAACAGCCCGTACAGGTCATCTGTCGTAGGATCGGAGAATACCGTACCCTCCCGGGGAGCCCCGTGTTCTTTGAACACCTCCCGGATCATCCTGGCCAGAGCTTTATTGTCCTCTCTTTGTACCTCCCTGTAAAAAACCTGGGATTGCATGGTTTTAAAAATAGCATTTCTGATTCAAATTCATTTACTTACCAATAAAAAGCGCCATGACAACCAGGATTCATAAGCACAAACCAGGGATCATTATTCTCTTTCTGTTAATCCCCTTTCTTCTTGCATGGATGCAAGGCTGTTCCGAGCCTGAGCGGACCTATGTCACCGTGGTTTTTGATGTAGAAGATTATATTTCCCCGGTGGCCGACAGTGTGGATGAAATTCCCAAGTGGCTGGCCGAAACCATGACCGAGGTGGGTGTAACCGGGACCTTCTTTGTGATCGGTGAAAAAGCACGCTCCCTGGAAGCAAGAGGCCGCCAGGATGTCATCGCAGCCATGGCCGCGCATGACATTGGCAGTCATACCAATTTTGGTTCCATTCATCCGACCGTCACCGAGATTCTGGAATATGCAGATTGGGACCAGGGGGTGATGGCCATGCTTGAAAATGAATCGGTAGGATTTGAAGAGCTGGAAGGGATCTTTGGTATCCCGGTTCGTTCTCTGGCCCGCCACGGCGGTTCATACGGGCCCCAGCTGGTCTACGCACTGGGACAGATGGGGAAGAGTTATGTGTATTCCCCGGTCCGTCTGCCAGGGAAGCATGTGGTCTGGTTCTGCAATACGCTGAATTTCCACGGGGATTACGGTGCGTTCGATGATACGTACTTCAGGGATGAACTCTTTAATCCTGTATTTGACAGTCTGCAGAAGAATTTCCTGTCGGATATAGAGGGGGTAGATATGATCTCATTCTTTGCCTGTCATCCCACCAAGGTAAGGGCGGAGCAATTCTGGGACTTTAATTTCTATGAAGGGGCCAACCCGCCTCCGGACAGTCTCAAACCCCCTGCTCTTCGCCCGGCAGAAAGTATGGCAACGGCCAGAAAGAATTTCAGACGGTTGATGCAGTTCCTGAAGGATCAGGAAGAGATTGAAATCACTACCATCAGCGATCTGATGAACCGCTTCTCCTATCAGCCGGAAACCATCCGCAAAGAAGATCTGAAAGGCATTGCCCAAAGAATCAGCTCTGAGAGGCAGGTGGTCTATGATGAGGTGTATTCCCCGGTGGAAGTGTTTACTGCCCTGGCGGTTTCACTGGGCGAATATGCGGACCGGGGAAAAATACCGGGAAAGATTCAGCGGGTTAGCCCCCTGGGGCCCATGGTTATGCCTCCCGAAACACCAGGCGTTTCGTCCCTGCCGCGCGAACAGGTTTTTGAACTGGCGGCGCTGGCCATGGATTCGGTTCGTAACCGCGGATACCTCCCTTCAGTTCTCTCATCCGGGGATGGTCTCCTGGGAACCGGGTCCCTGCTCCACCTGTTCAGCACCCTGTACCTGGACATCAACGGGAAAACACAGCAGGAAAGCTATGAGGTGATCCCCTTTGATCCCTATCCCATGGAGCACGAAAACGAGATCATTTCGGAGGTTCTGAGTTATAAGGACTGGATCGTTCACCGGACCGACCTGGACATGTCACACCTGGCAGATATGACACGGATGCAGCTCTGGACGCTGAAACCGGCCCATGAGAAGCGTTAAGGTTCCGGTTTACCTGAATATCAGATAAGCAAGCAGTAAGAGACCGCAAACCATTGCCAGCAGGAAAATCAGGGTCATTCGCCTTTTCCTGTTTCTTTGCTGCCTGAGGGTATAGGAGCTGAGGCTGTTTTCGTCAATCTCCTGGAGGCAGCTTTCCAGTTGTCTGATCTGGAAATTGTGCTGTGCGATCTGAATATAGGCCCCGAAAAAGTACCCGATCACGATAACCGCAGTGAAAACGAGGTAATCATCCCACTGAAACGGCCGCACTTCCCCGTATTTAAAGTAGAAGTAGTAAAGTATGCCCGAAAAGATCAGCATGACATTGGATAAGGCACCTATGTAAAGAGATTTGATATAATGCTTGTAATAATAGCTGATTTTATGCTCCAGGGTAGTCCGGATCACTGGGCCGGATGCATTGGTCTCAGGGATCCTGCCGATCATGAGCCACTGGTAGCGTATGGCCCAGAAGAGGATCAGCAGAACGGCAGCGATCAGAAGAAGCAGATGAATGTTTCCCCGAAAAAGGATTATAAGAACCAGGAGAGAGGCCCCGGTCAGGCTTTTTAAGAAGATATCAAAACGAAGGCCTTTTCTGAACAGCTGGCTGATATCCCTGGATCCTTTGTGCATATATCGTTCGATGTCCTCCTCAGACAATCTACTGTTCTCAAAACTCTTTTCGTTCTTCCATGCAGATTTCATGGCATCTAAATCCACGGGTTTCATGTTATTGAATTTTTTCGATGATTTCAGTGAGCCTGGCCCTGATCCGGACCAGTCTTACGCTCACATTTTTTACAGTAATTCCAATGGACTCCGCGATCTCTTTGTAACTCTTCTCTTCCAGCCATAGAAGAATTATGGCTTTTTCGATTTTTTTCAGCTGGGAAATGGCCTGATAGAGGATTTGTACCTCTTCGGACCATGCAAAGGATTCGGAAGGATCGTAGGGGATATCCCTGTCAGAGTGTGAGTCAACGAAAAATGCAGCTTTCCGGGTCTGGTTGATGGCAGTATTCAGTGCCACGCGGTACATCCAGGTGGAAAATGCCGCATCCTCCCTGAAGGAGGGAAAGGATTTCCATAATTGCAGGATGATCTCCTGCTGAAGATCTTCCCTGTCGGTCCTGTTCTTACTGTATACAAAG
Source organism: uncultured Bacteroides sp. (assembly GCA_964424935.1). Taxonomy (GTDB): domain Bacteria; phylum Bacteroidota; class Bacteroidia; order Bacteroidales. The sequence continues at coordinate 5,701 of CAYRLP010000003.1, read as the reverse complement.
CAGATCTTATGGATGATACTCTGATGCGTGTGTATCAGTTCAAGAAAGTGCCGATGTGTCCGTTCATGTGTCATTGACTAATAGTTCTTTCCTGGTAAGTCAATGATTCGGACAAAAAACTACAAAATATACCTTACTGTTTTGTTTTCGATCATCTCCTGCAGTTGATCTAGCAGGGCCTGTTCATGGGGATCGATGTGGCTGTCCTCTGTAGCGATGTGCAGGATGGCATCCATTTCGTCCCGGGTAATTTTCTGATCGTGAATGGCCTTTTCAATCATTTTTCTGAGCCGGGCTGCACTTTCACTGTATTTCATCATGGTATTCTGCTTTGGATTATCCTATAAAAATAGCAGGAAAAAGTGTTTCCAAACGATGATTGGCCGGAAAAATAGGGTCAAACAGGTTCCACCGAAATACTGCTTCAAGACAGGTATCACCCTTGCTTTTTGCTTATCCGCCTGGTCAATAGATAGTCCAGTGAGTATTTACGGCTTCCGATAATCAGCAGGACCAGATAAAACAGAAGATACAGCAGGGCCAGCTCTTTTCTTTGAAAGGGATCCGCTCCATGGGCCACAAAAGCCGCCACACCCATGGTAATCATCAGTGGGATGGCAGCCAGGCGGGTTCCCAGTCCAAGTGCGATAAATAATGAACAGAAAAATTCCGCAAAAACGGTCAGAATCAGCGAAAGGGTGGGTCCCAGACCGATGGGATCCCCGAATTGAATCTCCCCGCCTGCCAGCAGTCGCTGAAATTTAGGTAAACCATGGGTAATCATAAAGGCTGCTACGGTGATTCTTACTACCAGTATCAGAATGTCCAGGGATTCTTCCCGTGTACCTGTTTGAAAAATTCTTTTCATATCATATACATTTAATTCATGACTGTTGGCCGGGGTACGAACATATACCGGTCCTCCCGTGTGAGAGGACCGGTAAGGCCGACCATGAAAGGATCGGCAGCAGGATTGGTACAGGAAAAGACTCCTAGAGTTTATAATTGTTCCTGTACTTATAATGTACCAGGCGGTGTTTGGATGCTTCCGGGTCATCCACAAAATGATGTGTGGCCGGATTCCATTTTACCGGTCTCTGAAGTTCCGTGGCAATATTCCCCAGGCAGCAGGTGATGGCAGTACTGCAGCCTACCTGTACCGGGGCGATGGGCTCATTGCGTGACCGGACACATTCATGGAAGTTAACCATATGGCCTGCTCTCTGCTCAAAAGCATTTCCGCCTCCTTCCCTTGCGGCTCTTTGCATTTCTTCCCACATCTTCTGCCGCTCTTCTCTGGTCATCTGGCGCGGACGCCGACCGGCGATTTCGGCTGGAATGAGTTCAGGTTTGGAGCAGCCGATATAACCACGGGCCACCTCAATCCATCCGTCTGTACCGATAAACTTGATCCCCTGGGCACTCGGCATGTCGTCCAGGTAGGGCTGCTCGGTCATTACAACCCCAGTTTTGTACTTAAAAGTCAGATACTCCTGCCCATTATATCCTTTCGGAGTTATCTCGCAGGGACCGGAACCGTCCATCCCGATCGCTGCCTGGGCAATATCGAACATATGGGCTCCCCAGTCGGCGGTAAATCCGTTTCCGGTCTCCCGGTACCAGCGCCAGGCTCCCCAGAGTTCCTCGTTTTTCGGAGGATCCAGGCTAATGGGGGGACACAGATCCGGATTGTAGTGGATCTTACTATCGTTCAGGGGCCCCAGCCAGAGGTTCCAGTTCAGGTTCTGTGGAACGGGCATTTCAGGAAGATCAAATGGAGCAGGCGGATCTCCCACCTTGGCGTAGATTTTTTCAATATGGCCGATAGAGCCGTTCTGAACCAGTTCGATGGCCTTCTGGAACTCAGCGCTGGAACGCTGCTGGCTTCCAACCTGGACAACCCTTCCGGTCTTGACAGCCACGTCACTCATTTTTAATGCTTCTTTTATGGTAAAGGAAAGCGGCTTCTGGACATAAACATCCTTTCCGGCCTGGCAGGCATGAATGGTCTGAAGTGCATGCCAGTGGTCAGGTGTAACCACCTCAACGACATCGATATCGGTCCGCTCCAGGATCTCCTCATACCTTTCATACATATCGCAACGCTGAACCATTCCCTGCTCTTTCTGCCAGTTTTCCACCAGGTTTTTAAAACGCTGCTGTTTCATGCTGTCCACATCACAAACGGCTGCAACCTGGACACCCGGGACAGAAGAATGACCCCTAAAATCATTTAATCCTTGCTGACCGGCGCCAATAAATCCCATGACGATCCGGTCGCTGGGGGCGATACGGATCCCTCCGATTGTATAACTGGGCAGAATGGTAAGGCCGGTTAATCCCAAAGCAGACAGACCGAGGAAGGAGCGTCTGTCCATGTTCTTCTTTGTCTCTTTTTCCATAATAAATTGTGGTGTTAAGTGTTTCGTTAGATAATGCCTAAAGTAACAAAACTATTTTTAATCGGGTCCGATTCAGAGCGAATTCAGGATCATTCTCCCTTCTCCTTTCTTTGAACGGCCACATAGAGCTGTATTTCCGGATGTTTGCCCAGGCTTCGCTCATCATGTAATTCAAAATCATCCAGGATGTCCGGAGATTCATATTCTGATTTGGGCAGCCAGTCGGTATAGATGTACCTTTTCATCCGGCCCATGGTGATCCCCCAGGCGAATCTGCTTCTTGGCCTGATTGGAAATACGGCAAATGTCATTGCCGGAATTTCATATGCCTTCAGTCCTTCCGGGATGGTTTCGATACTTTCTACCTGGTCGCCCACCATATAGGTAAATGCTTTGCTTTCTGTGTCATAATCCCTGCTGATACTAATGGAGGCCCAAGGCTGTTTGAGGTTGGGAAGAGGGGACTTTTTCTTGATCTCGTTGAATGCAGTAGCAACCCGTCCTACATCCTTGTAGATATCTTTGTCGTTGGTCCGGATTTCCAGTCCAAGCAGCCGGATGGGTTCAGAAAGCATTACTATTTGAGGTTCGATGGGTTTGAAACTCCCGATCAGGATCAGGTAAAGGGCGATCCCCAGCAGGATGATTGCGGAAGCAATTACGATAAATGGATTCATTTTTTTTTATAAGGTGTTGACATCCGGGTGTTGTTGCAGTGTTTAATTTTCTAAAGATCTTCCAGGTAGTGCCTTCCTTCAAGGAACTCTGCTTCGACCCCCAGTTTCTTAAAATACCTGAGCATGGCCATGCAGGCATATTTCTCCGTAGTGTAATGGGTGGCGCCTATCACATTGATCTGTTTCTCTTTGATGATCCTGTGAAATTCACAGATGGAATTCACATGGGGAACTTCCCGGGTAGTTCCGGTGATGTACATGTTGATTCCGAGTTCAGTGATTTCCTTTGCAGCAAAATCAACACTTCCTCCTCCGGCAGCCACAGCCACCTGGCCACGATGTATGTGATCGTTCCCATTCTGTAGCAGTTTCACTTCATGGCCCACAACCGCTGCCACATGAGTGGCAAGCTCCCTGGCGGTTTTTTCCTCCGTCATGCAGATAACCCCGCATTTCACCCCCTCATATTCACAGAATTCATCTACAATCTCCAGGCCCAGCTGCCTGGCCAGATTGACCGAGGTGGAGTATTCACCATTTGCATCCAGGGGAACATGAAGCATATAAAATGAAATGCGCTGTTGCTTTAATTTCCGAAGATAGTGTTCGGGAATATCGTAAAACGGGAAACCTTCCATCGTAGGATCATAACCCATGGCATGGTGCGAAAACAGAAGTATGTCCTGTTCTTTGCTCTGAAGCAATACATCGAGAATTTCCAGGTCCGGGATGGTAGCCGTATAGACTTTCTTCACTTCGGCCGTGTTGTCCAGTACCAGACCTATGTAACGCTCCTTAAAACCGGGGGCAATGTATTCATTGAAGTTCATGAAGCTCCAGTCGTCCTTCAGCGATGCAATATGGAAGTCTGCAAAAAGTTTCTCGTAAAGCCTGGTTGCTTTCATGGGTTAACCTGAGAATGTGTGGTCACAACAACATTTCTCTGAGCGAGGGGATGTGTATAAATGGCAGATAATTTTTCCAGCCAAACAGGGAAAATATAAGATGGATCACGGGTCCGGATATGATTGAAAGCACCAGATATATTAGGGTCTCAGTCCTGTTCATTCTGAAAAGTAGTACCGGCAAGAGCAAAACCAGGAGCATGGGGACCGGGTAGTATATCCACCAGGGCAGGCCCCATGTGGCACCGTACTTACCCAGGAACATGCAAAAAACTGCCAGGGCAATAAGCAAAATTATCACCTTTACCTTCCCGGTTGGATTCGGATTCCGGTTATGCAGAGAGAACCTGACGATGAATATGAATACTACACAGGTAACTACGGTAAGCGTAATAAACTCCATTTGTATGCTGGCTGGTATATTAAATTACTTGAAAGTTACATCTGATCCATTGCTGACAAAATCCGTTCCGGGGTCATAGGCAGGGTATACACCCGGGCCCCAACCGCGTCGAAAATGGCGTTGGCAAGCGCTGCACCTACGGTCGTGATCGCAGGCTCTCCGCAACCCTGGGGTGGAAGATCCGGGTTTTCGACCAGCACCACATCGATCTTCGGTACATCGGAAAACCGGGTGATCTGGTAGGAATCAAAGTTTTCTGTAAGAATTGTTCCGCCACTGAATTCAATTTCTTCGGACAGTGCGGCGCTGAGTCCCATGGTAATCCCCCCTTCAATCTGTAATGTCGCGCCCTGCGGGTTGATAATCTCACCCATGTCCTGCGCACACACCACACGTTCTACCTTTACCTCCCCGGTGGAAGGGTTCACGGATACGTGTGCCATGGTTGTCACATAGGAATTCAGATAATTCGTACAGGAAATCCCGTATCCCAGGCCGCTGGGTCCTGATTTAAAGTCGTTTCCGAATGTATCCGCGGCTGCATGAAGAACACGAAGCATGCGTTCATCCGACAGGTTATGCAGGCGAAATGACAGAGGATCCATTCCGGCTGCCTTAGCAAGGATATCGGTATGCGATTCCATGGCAAAAACGTTCGTGTTGCTTCCCGGGCCTCGCCAGGCACCTGTATGGAATGGATGCGCACGGCTTGTACTTCTTGTTCTTACACGGAAATGGGGGATGTTGTAGATCGGTTCCGAGCTTCGCGAACCGGTGAACAGAATATTGCAGTCCCAGTAGGTGATGCGGTCTTCCGCATCCAGACCGGATCCCAGTTGAACCAGGGCTGCCGGGCGAAACGCATCATAAAAAAACTCTTCTTTCCTTGTCCATGCCAGTTGTACTGGATGACCGGTGATTTTCGACAGTTTCACCGCCTCGCTGATTTGCTGGCCCGATTTTTTGCCCCCGAATCCCCCGCCCACAAAAGGTGTTATAACATGCACCTTCTCTTCCGGTATGTCCAGGGTGTTTGCTACGGTAGACTGTACCTGGAAAGGAGCCTGGGTCGATGCCCAGACAGTTACCCCGTCATCCTTTACCTGGGCCAGAACGGTATAGGGTTCCATGGGCGAATGGGCAACATAATGATTGTAAAATTCAGACTGAATGGTCTGTTTAGCTGCCGCTTGCCCGTCAGAAAGGTTCCCCTTTTCCGTATAAATCCGTCCATCGGGGGCCGCTTTTTTTAGATGATTAAAAATGGATTGGTTATCCATATCAGGCTCAGGGATATCCCATTCTGCAGAAACC
>CAYRLP010000002.1:20091-20890 GCA_964424935.1 uncultured Bacteroides sp. | reverse complement strand
CCGGATAACAAGGCCTATGCATCCGATTATGATACCCTTCTCGCCTGCCCCCCCGTCGATTCACTTTACTTTATTAAAAAAGTCTCCGGGGGGGAGGATCCGGAAGACTCCTGGCACGGGGTCCAGTTCTACAACGATGTGAGGGGGAATCCGGGCGGAACCCGGAATTACAGGTGGAAAGCGGTTGCAACTTGGGAATATCGATCCCCTGAGGCCTATAATTATATCTGGGATAATGGGATAGTCTACCCGAATCTGGATGATTCGGTCCATTACTGCTGGATGACGGAGACCATTCAAACGGTATACGCGGCCTCCACCCGCCTGCTTTCCGAGAACAACATCTACAAGAATAAGCTGCATTATGTGTCCGATCAGACCCCCAGGCTGGCAATACGGTACAGCCTCCTGGTGGAGCAGCAATCCCTGACCGAACAGGCCTATGCATACTGGGAAAAACTGGCAGCACAGTCCTCCACCTCCGCCAGCCTCTATGAAACACAACCCGCCAGCAGTCAGGGTAACATCTATAACACTCACCTGTCCGACGAGAAGGTCCTGGGTTGTTTCTACGCCACCCAGATCCGCGAGAAGCGTATTTTTGTTGATAAGCCTGATCTGGACTTCTCAGTAGGAAGCTATACCTGCAGATTGGATACCTTGTTGAATAATGATTCCTTTTATTTTGGTAATTATTATTTTCTCTTCTCGTTGAATCCACTGGGTGCGGGTCCACCCTGGCTGGGCGGACTGAAAAATTGTTTTGATTGCACCGAATGGGGCGGGGATAACGAAATGC
>CAYRLP010000002.1:0-20081 GCA_964424935.1 uncultured Bacteroides sp. | reverse complement strand
TTTTCTGGTATATGCAAGGAATTAGAATCTCATATCAGCGGATGCTTCTGTTCCTCCTTGCCGGATGGATCGGTGCCCCGATTGTAGCACAAACCCCGTTCGACCCGGTCTACCGGGAGGAAGCATCCCGGATCCGGGAACAGGTACAGTTATTCAGCGACCGTTCCATTTATTCGGTGGATGAAACCATCCACTTTATGGCAGAACACAGGGTAAGCGGTCCTGTAGGCGAATACCCATGGAGCAGAGTGCTTTACGTAGAGCTGATCACCTCCGGAGGTCAGCCTGTGGTGCAGGCCAAATTCCCGCTATCCGGAGGGCGGGCCGAAGGTACGCTTGCTATTCCGGACGAAACGTTGACAGGTGATTATTACCTGAAAAGTTACACCCGCTGGATGCGGAACCAGGGTCCCCGGAGTTTCCATTATACGGCTTTGAAAATTATCAATCCGTACCGTTCACAGGTCGTCATGAATCCGGAGGCTGAAGGATCGGGGTCCCCGGTCCATCCTGCTTCCTACGAAGAGGATCTCATTGCATGCACCGTGGCTTCCGGTCCTTACAAGGGTGGCGAGGAGGTTCGTTTGCAGCTGGGACAGACCTCCGTTGTGAACCGAGTTCCGCTGAGAGGATGTGTCACAGTGGTTCCTGAGGGGGCCCTGGATCTTTCCGCAGGATCCGTGCTTCCGTCTGTTACGGAAAGGGACACCTTCCGGGTAAGGTACCTGCCTGATCTGGGCAACGGGGTGTCCATCTCGGGCACCGTAATCGGTCCCGATCAGTTACCGGTGACCTATACGACGCTCCACATCTCGGTACTGGGCAAGAATCCGGATTTCTTCGCCACCATGACAGATGACGAAGGAAGGTTTATCCTCTCCTTTCCGGAAAGTATGGGTGAGAAACAGGAGTTTTTTATTGCTCCTGAACAGGAGGAAGGGGGCGGACTTGTAGTCCGGATCGATGAGGAGTTTGATTCCCGTTCCGTAAATTTTCCGGGAAATCCCTTCCGGCTTGGTGAGGAGGAAGAGGAAGTTGCACGAAAAATCGTCCTGAATATGCAGCTTTCAAAGGCTTTCCGGCATGTGGACACGGAAATGGACAATCCCGGGGCGGACTCTGTCGTTGGCAAACCTGTACCTTTTTACGGAACACGTGTGAACCGCCTCCTTATTGACGATTATGTGATGCTGCCCAATCTGAAGGAGATATTTATAAACCTGGTTCCCGAAATTCAGTTTTACAGGAAACGGGGGGAAACCAGGATCCGGTTCCTGAGTGAAAACAATTCCATCGGGGTATTCCCTCCACTGATCATGATGGATCATGTATCCGTGTTTGATCATCAGGCCCTGCTGGATCTCTCACCGGAAAAGATAGACCGGATCGACCTGATCAGCGAAATCTACCTGAAAGGTAATGTCTCCTTCGGCGGGGTCCTTGCCATCTATTCAAGGAAGGGAGATATGGCTGGCATTGACCTGCCAAACGGCTCATATTTCTTTGATTATCAATCCTTCCATCCTGGTGACCCGGTGATTGAGTTAGAGACTGAGCAGGATGGCCGGATCCCGGATACCCGTAACACCCTGTACTGGCAGGGGGACATTATCGTGGAACCGGGGAACCCGAAAGAGATCACCTTTCCTGCGCCGACCCATCCCGGCCGCTACCTTGTCCTGTTCAGGGGCATGCTGGAAGGTGGGGAGCTTTACTCTGCGTCCGGGATTTTCGAAGTGGAGTAATCCCCGTAAAAAACGATATCTTTGCAGGTTCAGAAGGAGAGAAAGGGGAATGAAAGATTTTCCACTGCAGACATTCTATGGCACCATCCATACCACTTATGACAGGGTGAACCGGATATTTACCTTCGGGCGGGACCGGACCTGGCGGCAACGTGCGGCTGAAGCACTTCTACAGTCCAATCCGGCCCGGATCCTGGATCTGTGTACCGGTACGGGTGATTTTGCACTGGAGCTGGCACGACAGGTTTCCCGGAGCCCGTCACCCATCGAACTGACCGGCATTGATTTCAGTCCTCCCATGCTGCAGGAAGCCATGAGAAAACAGGAGCAGCTGCAGCGCAGGGGGACCTTTCCGGAAGTCCGGTTTATGGAAGGGGACGCAGGAGATATGCCCTTTGAGGATGACCACTTTGACTCCATCGGGATCACCTTTGGACTCCGTAACCTGGTGTATGAGAATTCAAGTGCAGGGAAACACCTCGCTGAAATGTGGCGTATTCTGAGGCCAGGCGGACAGCTGGTCGTACTGGAGAGCAGCAAACCGGAGGTGTCCCTCTGGAAGGTATTCCACGATTTTTACCTTCGTTTCATCCTTCCATACCTGGGCGGACTGGTATCCGGGAACCTGAAAGCCTATCAGTATCTGGCCACTTCGTCCAAGAATTATTACACCCGGCAGGAGATGGGAAAAATTCTGGAAGCGGCCGGTTTCGAAGTGATCCGCAGCAGATCGCTGTTTCTGGGTTCGGTCATGCTCCTGATTCTGGAGAAGAGATAGAAGGAAATCGTATATTTGGACCAGAGATGGAACCCATGAACCTTGATGAGCTAAACCGTGCGTGTGAAAATACCTTTATGGAGCTGCTGGGAATCCGGTTCACTGCAGCCACGGAACACAGCCTGGAGGCCCGTATGCCTGTCACCCCAAAACTTTTTCAGCCCATGGAAGTGGTCCATGGAGGGGCCCTGATCTCACTGGCGGAAAGTGTGGGAAGCGCTGCATCTTACCTTCTTGTGGATCCTGAGAACTTCAACGTTTTCGGAAGCGTTGTGAACAGTCAGCACATCGTTCCTGCCAGGGAGGGGACCCTGATTGCCAAAGCCAGCCTGCTTGTACAAACTGATTTTAAACATATCTGGGATGTGCAAATAAGGGATGATTCGGGGAAACTTATTTCAATCAGTCGTGTTACAAATAGTATTAAACCCAGAAAGCCTGAAGCAGTAAGCTGATCAACCATCATGAACAAGGGTCTTATAGCCATCCATAAAGCCACCATAAGTAAAAATCTGCCCTTCGTTACCTTTCGCCTGCCACAGCAGGAGCATTGCACCACCTATATCCAGACCACACCGGGAAATGTTGAATGGAACACCATCCGGGATATTTCCGGGGAAACCGGATTTATTATGGCTCCTTTCGATATCCGGAATGGTCACCCGTATATGCTGGTGAAGCCGGATTTCATGATTGATGGAGAGAAGATTCCACGGGAGATGATCCGCCAGGTGAAGCAGCTTGAACCGCGACCGCAGCCCTTGTGGAACGGAGGTCCCCCGGTGGTGACGCAGCAGCAGGCCTATATGGAGCAGGTGGCAGCCATCAAATCCTCCATCTCCACGGGAGCTTTTCAAAAGGCCGTGCTTTCCCGCATCAGGGTGGTGAACGGAGACCATATGGAAACCATCCCCAGATTGTACCAGGCCTTCTGCAGGAAACATCCCAACGCATTTGTCTACCTGTTCAAGAGTGATGAACATTTCTGGCTGGGAGCTTCTCCGGAACCCCTGCTCAGGCTCAGGGATGGAAAGGTCTCCACGGTTTCCCTGGCGGGAACCAGGCCTTATGCCGAGAAGCATATGAACCTGAACCGGTGGACCGCCAAGGAAGTGCTGGAGCAGGAGTATGTAACCCGGTATATTCATGATGTGCTGAGGGCGTTTGGTGTAAAGGATTACCGCGTAAGCTCGCCGTATGTGAAAAAAGCCGGAAACCTGCTGCACCTTCGAACAGATTTCAGCTTCGATTTTGAACGGCTTAAGGACAGGTTGTGGGAATTTGTGGATGCCATGCACCCCACGCCGGCCGTGGCAGGCCAGCCCAAGGAAGACGCCATCCAGTTTATCAAACAACTGGAGCCGCATGACCGGGACTACTATACGGGATTCTTAGGACCCGTTTCGCAGCAGGGAGCCACCGATCTTTTTGTAAACCTGCGTTGTATGAAAATCACACCCTCGTATCTTTCCCTCTATGTGGGAGGGGGAATTACCCTGGAATCAGATCCGGCCGAGGAATGGAACGAGACCCGGCTTAAAGTACTGTCCCTGTTAAAGATCATGGGATCCTACATGCATATTCCGGAATGACCGCCATGCACCACCTTCAGCATATAGCAGACCTTGGACCACTCCTGGAGGGCCTGGGGGTCCGGCATGTGATTCTTTCTCCGGGAAGCCGTAATGCACCGCTCATGCAGTTGTTTACTTCCGGAAACCGGTTTCACTGTCACAGCATTGTGGATGAGCGGTCTGCCGGATATGTGGCTCTGGGAATGTCCCGGCAGCTGAGCCAGCCGGTGGTTGTGGTGACCACTTCGGGCACGGCGGTTCTGAATCTCTCACCGGCAGTGGCCGAAGCTTATCAACAATGGATCCCGCTTGTAGTGCTTACGGCGGACCGGCCCCGGGAGATCCTTTCGCAGTTTAATAACCAGGTCACCGATCAGCGTGCTCCCTATTTCAACCATTCCAAGGGATTCTATGAATTTCCGACACGGGTCCGGGATGAAACCTCCCTGGAACAGGGAATCCGGGCCGTGGAACAACTTTTCAGGGAGGCTCTTCGGGAACCTGCCGGACCGGTGCATGTAAACCTGCCCCTGGAAGAACCGCTCTATGTACCTTTGCCGGAACCTGTCCTCAAGGCGGTGGCTTCATCCAACAGCCGGGAGGATCCTGCCGTGCCGGAAGTGTTCCCCGCAATGGAAGCGGACGGAAAAAAGGTCCTGGTTCTGGCAGGGATGGGTACCGGAAATGAAGAGGTGCAGGCGGCCCTGGAACAACTGCTTGCACACCGCCAGGCAGTGGTCGTAGCAGAGAACATCTCAAATCTGAATGCCGCTTCCTTTATCTCCATCCCGGAACTGGTGCGGGCAGGAGCTAAGGAAAAGGAGCGTAAGGCGCTGGTACCCGACCTGATTATTTCATTTGGGTTGCAGGTGGTATCCAAACGGCTGAAACTGTTTGCCGAAGGCTGTCCGGATGTGGAACTGAGATCACTGGAGCCTGGAACCGATCCGGCAGGACTGTTCCGGGAGCTGGCCGGAATCCAGCCACGTGAAAACAGGTACCTGAGCCTCTGGAAAAAGATCGAGGAACGCGAACGGGTTCGTGCGCAGTCCTACCTGCGGCAGGCACCATTCGGAAACCTGACCGCGCTGGCCAGGATCCTGGAAGCGCTGCCGGCCCATACGGAAGTGCATTTTGGAAACAGTGCCACCATCCGTTATTCCCAGCTGCTGCCTGCCCGTTCCGATCTCTCCTATTTTTCCAACCGGGGAATCTCCGGGATCGACGGATCCCTCTCTACTGCCGTGGGCAGTGCCATGGTATCTGATCGGCAGCACCTGCTGATCCTGGGGGACCTGAGCTTTGTCTATGATTCCAACGGCCTGTGGAACAAGGATTTTCCGGAAAATCTCAAACTGGTGGTCCTGAACGACGGCGGAGGTGGTATTTTCCGCTTGCTGGAGGGACCTGACCACATGGGATTTTTCGAGGAGTTCAGTGTCACTCACCACCCGGTATCGCTGGAACTGCTTGCAGGAGCCTTCGGAAGGAGGTATGCCCGAGCTTCCTGCATGGACGAGCTGGAAAACCAGATTCCATTCCTCTGCGACCCCGATAACCGGCTTTCTGTCCTGGAGGTTGATACCACCAGAAGTGAAAATAGTCGTATTTTTAAATCATTGTTTACAAAATCTGAGTCATAAAATGGAGCAAAGAGCATGGAAGAGTCTCCGGGATTTCGAAGAGATCCATTTTGAAATCTACAAGGGTATTGCAAAGATCACCATAAACCGGCCCCGTTACCGCAATGCGTTCACTCCCGATACAACCCGTGAGATGAGTGAGGCGCTGACGGTTTGCAGGGAGGATCCGGGGATTCGTGTGGTAATCCTGACCGGTGCAGGGGATAAGGCCTTCTGCAGCGGAGGAGATCAGAACGTGAAAAGTTTTGCAGGTTATGTGGGGAAGGACGGGGTGCCCCGGCTCAATATTCTGGATGTGCAGCGTCAGATCAGAAGCCTTCCCAAACCGGTGATTGCCATGGTGAACGGTTATGCCATAGGGGGAGGGCATGTCCTGCATGTGGTCTGTGACCTGACTATTGCTTCCGAGAATGCCCGTTTCGGGCAGACCGGGCCCAAGGTCGGAAGTTTCGATGCAGGGTTCGGCTCTTCCTATCTCGCCAGGCATGTAGGCCAGAAGAAGGCGCGTGAGATCTGGTTCCTTTGCGAACAGTACAGTGCTGCAGAGGCCCTTGAGATGGGACTTGTGAATAAGGTGGTTCCCCTTGAAAAGCTGGAAGACACTACGGTGGGATGGTGCCAGAAGATCATGAAGCACAGTCCCATTGCACTGCGGATGATCAAAGCGGGGCTCAATGCAGAGCTGGACGGTCAGGCCGGGATCCAGGAGCTGGCAGGGAATGCAACCATGCTCTATTACATGACCGACGAAGCGCAGGAAGGTAAAAATGCCTTTCTGGAGAAGCGGGATCCGGACTGGGATCAGTTTCCGCACCTGCCCTGATCCTGTATCTCAAAGATTTTCATTACTTTTATGCCGGATGAAATCTGCCCAAATATGGCTCCATGCGTTTCGGCTGCGGACCCTTCCGCTGGCAGTTTCTGCCACCACGCTGGGCAGTCTGATTGGCTATGCCGAGAACCGGTTTCGCTGGGGTGTATTCATATTTGGTACGCTGACCACCCTTTTCCTTCAGATCCTCTCCAATCTGGCCAATGACTACGGGGATGCCCGGAAAGGAACCGACAATGCAAACCGCCTCGGGCCCCTGCGTGTGACCCAGACGGGACTGGTTACCCACAAGCAGATCCGGAGCATGATCGCCGTTTTCATTTTTCTCAGCCTCGTTTCCGGATCCCTCCTGATCTGGTTTGGGCTCAGGGGATACCGCCTGCCGCTCTTTGTGCTCTTTTTCCTGCTCGGTTTTTCGGCCATCTACGCAGCCGTAAAATATACCATTGGCAAACGTCCTTACGGCTATGTTGGGTTCGGAGACATCATGGTATTCATCTATTTCGGGATCCTGGGGGTGTCCGGTACCTATTACCTCCATACCCACAGCCTTCATCCTACCATCCTGTTACCCGCTTCCTCGGTGGGACTTTTCAGTGCGGGGGTACTGAACCTGAACAATCTGCGGGATCGTGAAAATGATGCCCTGAACGGCAAGCACACCCTGGTAGTCCGCATGGGAGTCCGGTGGGCGAAAACATATCATGTGGTCCTCCTGCTCACGGCGCTGATCCTGGCCCTGGTCTATACCATCATTCATTTCAAGTCCTACTACCAGTTGATTTTCCTTCTACCGGTACCGCTCCTGATTTCAGATATCAACAAGGTGATTACCAATACAGTGCCCGTGGAACTGAACAGAGAGTTGAAGCGGCTGGCCGTGGCCACTCTGCTGTTTTCAATTTCATTTGGAATCGGTCTGGTGCTTTAAATGATCCGTGCTTCCTATATCGCACATCCCCTTGTATTTGTGAGACCTGCAGGTACCTCCCGGGGAATACTTAAACAAAAGCCATGCTGGTATATACGGCTTACCTCTTCCCTGGGGGAGACGGGTATAGGTGAGGTCTCCTTTATCCCCGGCCTCAGCGTGGAGGATGCGGATGAACTGGAAATACAGGTGGACCACGTGTGTAAACTGATCAGCAACGGGGAGATGGATCCGGCCCAGCCATTGCCCGCCCTACCCGGGGTGCAGTTTGCCCTGGAGACTGCTGCACGGGACATGCAGACCGGTGGACAGCAGCTGCTTTATACTTCGGAGTTTACAGCGGGGCGGACGGGGATCCGAACCAACGGCCTGATCTGGATGGGTGCAAAGCCTTTTATGATCAGCCAGATACGGGAATAGGTCAAGCTTGGGTTCCGGGTGCTGAAACTCAAGGTCGGTGCCTTGCAGTTTCCGGAGGAGCTGGATCTGGTCCGATGGATCCGTTCGGAATTCTCTACATCTGATCTGGAGCTGCGGCTGGATGCCAACGGTGCCTGGTCCCTTGATGAAGCCCGGAAGAATATGGAACAGCTGTCAAGGCACAACATCCATTCCATTGAACAGCCCATACCTCCGGGCAGGCCGGAAGCTTTGGCCCGACTCTGCTATGATTCGGCCATTCCGGTGGCCCTGGATGAAGAACTGATCGGAAAACACGATCCGAAGGAACGGGACCAGCTGCTGTCCCTGATTAAGCCCGCATATGTGATACTGAAGCCGGGATTGCTGGGTGGATTCACTGCAGCGTTGCAGTGGATCACACTGTCGGAAAAACATGGAGCCGGCTGGTGGATCACTTCGGCACTGGAGTCCGCCGTGGGGCTCAATGCCATTGCACAGTGGACCTTTCAGCTGGGTGTAAACAGGCACCAGGGATTGGGTACCGGGGCGCTGTATACCAATAACATTGCTTCGCCGCTGCAGATGAGCGGGGAAGAACTCTGGTACCGTCCGGAAAAGGAGTGGGATACGAAAGCACTGGAAGGATGAACCATTTTCCTGAACTAATAAGGGAGCCTGTTCTTCTGAACGGCAGGGCCTTTAGCGGGCAGGAGCTGCTGGAGTATTGCCAGAGGGGTGCTGCCGATCCCGAAATTCCCCGTTGGATCGGGGAGGTGCTTGACTTTATGGCCCGATTCCTGGATCCGGATGGCAGGGAACTCCTACAGAAAAGCAGCGGTTCCACCGGTGATCCAAAATCCTTTACACTATCCCGGGAGGCCATGGTCAGGAGTGCGAGGCAGACGCTGCGCTTTTTCAGGCTGGATCAGGGGGGTCGGGCCCTGCTGGCCCTGCCGGTACACTATATTGCAGGAAAGATGATGGTGGTCAGGGCCCTGGTCGGCGGATTGGATCTGGTAGTGGTGGAACCCTCTTCACGTCCGCTAGCGGGGCTGTCGGGCCCCATCGATTTTGCAGCGATGGTCCCTTTGCAGATAGAAGAATCCCTGGCCCACGATGATCCCCTGAAACAGATCACGACCCTGCTCATAGGGGGAGGGGAACTGCATCCGGCCAACCGGGAGAAACTCGCTATGATGGAACTCCCCTGGGTATTTGAAACATTCGGGATGACAGAGACTTATACCCACTTTGCGGTAAAACGGATCAATGGCCCGGAACCGGATCCGTTTTTCAGGGTGCTGGAGGGGGTCCGGGTTGGAACGGATCCGCGGGGCTGCCTGGAGGTGGAGGTGCCCGGCATTACGGAAGGTCCCCTGCATACCAACGACCTTGTGGAAATACAGGATAGGGGAGCAGGATTCACCTGGCTGGGCCGCTTTGACAACCTGATCAATACGGGGGGGATCAAGATTATTCCGGAACTACTGGAAGAGCAGATCCGGCAGGTAATCGGAACAGAGTGCCTGGTGATACCGGAACCGGACCGGAAACTGGGCAGCCGGATGGTACTCCTGGTGGAGTATGAAGGAAGTCCCCCCGTGGATGCGTGGATGGACCTGCTCCGGGATAGGCTTCAGAAGCATGAATTGCCCCGGAGGGTCCTGGCTGTCAGGTCCCTGCCCAGAAACCTAACCATGAAACCCGACAGAACAAGTGCCCGGCGCTTGTTGTTATAGTAAGTAATTAAATTCAAAACGATATAATATGAAAGCATTGCGTATCATTCTGATCATTGTGATTGTCCTGGTGGCAGCCATACTGATCGTCCCGCTCTTTGCCCCTGCAACAGCAGAGGTCAGTGCGGAAATTACCATTGACAGGACCCCGGAACAGATCTTTCCCATGGTGGCCTCTTTTGAGGGCAGGGATCTATGGGATCCCTGGCTGACGCAGGACTCTACTTCAGTTGCCTCAATTGACTCCAAAGCGGGATATGTAGGATCAACCTACCTCTGGAAAGGGGAGAAAATAGGAACAGGGCGGATGGAAGTGATCTCGGTGACCGAAAATGAGCACATTGAATCCTCTTTATGGTTCGGCGATGTGGAAACCCCTTCAAAGGTTACATGGGACTTTGAATCCGTAGACGGAGGAACCCAGGCAGTCTGGTCCTTCAGCGAAGATACCAAATACCCCATCGGCAGGCTGGGAATGATGCTGGGAAAAGTTATTCTGAAGAAAAGTTTTAACCTGGGACTGAGCCAGCTGAAGCTTACCCTGGAATCAATGCCCGAAAAGGCCGCTCCAACGGGACTCATTTCTGTGACCACCCTTCCTTCCATGCATGTAATGCTGGCCGACGGGGCCGGAACCATGGAAGAGATCTCGGTACAGCTGTCTGAACTCTATGGCCTTCTTTTCCAGGCAGCCAGTGAGCAGGGACTGGAAGTTATCGGTGCACCCTTTGTGGATTATCTGGATTACGATGAAGCCACCGGTTTTTCAAATTACCGGGCGGGGATCCAGGTAAATGGCATGGGACAGGACCAGGGCCTGGTAAAGGCGGAACATTTTCCGGAAACCCAAGTTGTCCAGACCATCCACACCGGACCCTACGAGACATCCAATATCACCTACGAAGCCATTGATGCATACATTCAGGAGCATGGCCTGGAGATAGAAGGGAATGCCCTGGAGTTCTACCAGGTGGGAGCCATGAACGAGTCCGATCCCTCCAAATGGGAAACCCTGGTCGCATTTCCGCTGAAATAGGATGGACGCCAGG
Organism: uncultured Bacteroides sp.; assembly: GCA_964424935.1. Taxonomy (GTDB): domain Bacteria; phylum Bacteroidota; class Bacteroidia; order Bacteroidales. Next base: position 9,388 of record CAYRLP010000002.1, on the reverse strand, counting down.
GAGATCCGGCGGATCTTTTACCGTGACGGATACAGGCTGGCCTATGAACACCTGGATCAGGAACTCACACCGGACAACCTGACCAGGGCAGTTTCGCGGCTTTACCTGGCGGTGGATGACTTACTGCAGTCTTTTCTTCAGCGCAGCGCCTCCGAAGGAGTGCCGGCAGCATGTAAAAAGGGCTGTTCCTGGTGCTGCTACCAGGAGGTCTTTGCCGTGACGCATGAGCTGATCTATCTCCATGATCATCTCAGGCAAAGCAGGAGAGCAGGGAACCAGGAACAGATTCTGGAGCGGGCCCGGGAGAAAACCCGGCTGACCGCCGGTCGGCCGGAGGAGGAACAGCTGAAGATCCGGGCAGCCTGTCCCTTTCTGGAAGAAGGGAGCTGTATGGTGTATGAAGCCCGGCCCATGGCTTGCCGCATCTATCTCTCCTCGTCGGTCCCATCCTGTAAAACCCATCACGACCGGCCTGAAAACGGGAACAGCTTCCCGGAGCTGTTCGAATTCCCCCTGAACGCAGGGCGGATGCTCAACGAAGGATTCGTGTCCTATCTGAAACAGAGGGGGCTGCCATCCGGTGAATGGCCCATCGAGCAGGGGTATTCAAACCTGGTAACCGGGGGCCGGACCTGGGAGGACTGGATCCGGGAAAGCGGAGCTTCTCAATAGCATATCCCCATAGAAAGTCGGTTTGGGATTATCATGTATATTCGCGTATGCAACAGATCAGCCTCGGCATTATCCGTGAAACAAAGATCCCGCCCGATAAGCGGGTCCCCCTGACACCCGTGCAATGCCACTCCCTCCTGGACCAGTATCCCAACCTGGAGTTGCATGTCCAGCCCTCTGACTACCGGTGCTACACGGACGAGGAGTACCGGGCCGAAGGCATCCCCCTGTCGGAGGATCTCTCTTCCTGTGACATCCTCCTGGGTGTCAAGGAGGTAAAGCTTCAGACCTTCCTGGAGGGGAAAACCTACCTGTTTTTTTCCCATACGGCCAAAAAGCAACCCTATAACCGGGGACTCCTGCAGGAAGTGATCCGCAAAGGGGTCATGCTGGTGGACTATGAATACCTGACCGACGGGAAGGGAATAAGGGTGGTGGCCTTCGGTCGCTGGGCCGGTGTGGTGGGGGCATACAATGCACTGCGGGGAGTGGGGCTGAAGACCGGGAAGTTTGAGATCAGGCCGGCCCATGCCTGTTTTGACCTGGAAGAGCTTCGCGGGGAACTGAAGAAAACCAGACCTGGAACCCTGCGGATTGTGGTAACCGGAGGCGGAAGGGTGGCCGGGGGAGCCGTGGAAATACTGAAAGAGGCCGGGATCCGGGAAGTGGGCCCCGATACCTACCTGAGCGGAAATTTCAGTGAAGCGGTATTCACCCGCCTGGATCCCTGGCACTACACGCGGAGGAAAGACGGGACCGGTTTTGATTTCGGGCATTTCATCCGGCACCCGGAGATGTACGAGAACACCTTTATACCCTACGGGGCCCGCTCCGACCTGTTTATTGCCTGTCATTTCTGGGATCCCCGGTCACCCGTTATAATCCCGAGGGAGGCCTGGACACGGGGCAACCTGCCCATCTCCCTGGTGGCCGATATCAGCTGCGATATTGCCGGGCCCATCGCATCCACCATACGGGCATCCAGCATCGCGGACCCTTTCTACGGCTATGATCCTGCCACGGGAAAGGAGGTGGATCCCTTTGCAAAAGGGGCGGTAACGGTCATGGCCGTGGATAACCTGCCCGGGGAACTTCCCAGGGACGCTTCGGCCGATTTCGGGACAGCCCTGATGAAAAAGGTGATCCCCGAACTGATGGGAGAAAGGGATACCGGTATGCTGGACCGGGCTACCATTGCGGCAGCGGGGAACCTCACCCCGTCCTATCGCTACCTGGCCGATTACCTGGCAGGCAGGGAATAGTCACCCCAGTACGATCCGGTCAATCAGGCATTCCGTCTTCGGATGCTCCCGGAGAAAGGAAGCAGGTAGCAGGCCCGATATTTTTCCTTCCATGAAGTGCTCAGCAATCTGTTTTTTCTCCCGGCCGGAAACCAGCATGATAATCTGCCTCGAATCCAGGATCTCCTGCATCCCAAGGGTGAGGCCGTATTCCGGCTTAAGTTCCAGGGAAGAGATCATGGGGTGATCCAGGGACTCTTTGCTTAACCCGGCCACATGGCAGAAAGGTTCAAGTTCGGGAGCCGGTTCATTCAGGCCCAGGTGCCCGTTCCGGCCCAGTCCCAGTATGCAGAGATCTATGGGACCCACTTTTTGAAGCAGGTTCCGGACCCTGTCACATTCCAAGACCGGATCCTGCGGATCGGAACGGAAGGAAATATAACGTTCCGCAGCAATGTCCAGGGGATCCAGGAGCCTGGTTCTCAGGTAGTGTTCACAGCTGACAGGATGATTCTCGGGAATGCCTCCCCACTCATCCAGTTTGAGGATCCGCAGATGTGTAAACAGATCCGCCTCCACTGCAGCCTGTTCCCGCAGTTCCCGGTACAGGCCTTCCGGCGAACTGCCGGTGGCTGCACAGAGCAGCAAACCCGGATCTTCCCGGATCGCGTCCACCACCAGGGATGCAGCAAGGCTGCTCATTTCCCTGTAGTCGCTGCAGTAAGAGATGTTCATGAATTACGCCTCTTCCAGAGGTCGTAGGGCCTGGCCGCATCGGTTTTAAAGGGCAACATCACCTTTTTTCCGGTTCCGGCGGATTCGTAGGCCGCGAAGATGATCTCCAGGACCGCTTTCCCATCTTCACCAGTTACCAGCGGTTCTTTGTCGTTAAGCACACAGTCCACGAAATGCTCCATCTCCTGGGGGAAGCCATAGTTCCAGTTCTCTTCGTACATGGTGTAGCTCCAGCCCACCGTGCTTCCTGCCTTTTCCACGGCGTATCCGACCCCCTTCTTGCTGTAGGTCTGGATGGAGTTTCCCTGCAGCACATCTGCATAGGCCACTCCCTCGCTGCCGTGGATCTCGGCCCGGTCATCCATTCCACCCGGTTTGGTCCAGCTCTCTTCGGCCATGGCGGTGACCCCGTTCTCAAACTCCAGGATGATGATACCGTTGTCGTCGCCTTTGGTTTTATCGTTATGAACGGTGGTGCTCATCTGGGCATAGACCGATTTCACCGGATTGTTGCCGTTGAGCCAGCGGAAGAACTGGAAGGCGTGGCAGCCCATATCCATGGTCACGCCACCGCCGGATAGCTCCACATCCCAGAAATGAGGGGCATGCGGACCATCATGTTTTTCAGACTGCTTGAACAGGACGGGTAAGCCCAGGGCCCCTTCATCCAGAAGTCCCTTCAGGCGTACGTACTTGGGGGTGAAACAGAGCTCTTCGGCATACATCAGCTTCACCCCGGCTAAGTTGCAGGCCTGGATCATCCGGTCTGCCTCCTGAAGGTTCACACATAATGGCTTTTCCACCACAACGTGCTTTCCTGCTTCAGCGGCTTTCACGCAGATCTCGCAATGGAGATGGTTGGGCACTCCTATGATCACCATGTCAATCTCCTCCAGTGCAAGCAAAGCATCCAGATCGGTAAAGTACTTGGGAATCTGGTGTTTCTTGGCGAATTTCTGTGCTTCCCCCGGAGGGGGCGACATAACAGCAAGTATGTCTGCATTTTTGATTTTTTTAAAGGAATCTGCGTGAATGGAGCCAATGAACCCCGCTCCGATTAATCCTACACCTACTTTTTTATCCATAGTCCTACGCTTTATAATTTATTTGATAGCATCCGGGCACAACGCTGCGGCTCCCAGGATGGCTATATTTTTCGTATCTGTGAACCTGACCTGGAAATTCTTCAGGACCGAGGGAAAAGGAATCTTCCGGATGGATTCCCACATAGCCTCCTCGTAATAGCTGTGGGCCTTGGCCAGTGATCCGCCGATAATCACAAGAGGGGGATCCACCGCCATGATAATGGTCTTGATTGAATTACCCAGGTGATCACCGTACAGCTCAAATGATTTCAGTGCTTCCTGGTCCCCCCGGCCGGCTGCATCGGCCATCTCTTCGCCGCTTTTTCCATAGGTGCGGCTGAAGAAAAAACTGCCGGTATACTCCTCATAAATGCCGTCCAGGTAGCTCATGGTTCCAAACTCCCCGGAACAGCAGTGTGCATCGGGGATCAGGGAACCGTTCTTGATAATTCCCGCACCCATCCCGGTGCCCAGGGTGATCCCCACAAAATCGGGATGCCCTGCAAAAGCCCCGTACCGGTATTCCCCCATGGCAAAGCAGTTGGAATCGTTGTCTACGTATACCGGTATCTGAAACTCCTCCTCCATGATGGCCCTGAGGGGGATCTCTTTCCAGTTGGGGATGTTCAGAACGTCATAGACGACGCCCGTGCTGCGATCCACCGGTCCGGGCACCCCCACACCGATGCCCCTGACCCGCTCATCCATCAGTTGCCTGACCAGCCTGATGATGATTCCCACCGCATCCATGGGTTCTTCTGAAGAAGGATCCAGTTTCTCCGTGAGCTGTTCGGAGATTTCAAGTCCATGCACTTTCCCGGCAGCCACCTTGGTGCCTCCGAGATCCACGCCGATCAAGCAACCTGTTTTTTTATCCATTCCGAAATCCAATTCAGTTGAAGTGCCTTGGGTCGTCCCGGTCTTTTTTGTCTTTCCACTTGTCCATGTTGGTCAGGGAGATGACCAGCATGATCCCTCCCACACCCAGTAATGCAAATCCCACGGGCCGGATCATGGCCAGGTTAAAGGTGAACAGGATCCCGATCACCAGCAGCACCATGCTGACGATCCAAAGGGTGCGGTAGTCCGGTGTTTTTTTCTGTTGATACATGGATGTTTATTTATTCTTCAGAGTTGCTATGACCTGTTCCGGTTCGTCGGCCGAGAATACGGTGTTCCCCACTACAAACACATCCACCCCGGCCTCGATCAGCTCCCCGATGTTCTCTTCGGTGACCCCGCCGTCTATCTGGATCAGGGTCTCCGACCCGGCTTCCGTGATCATCCTGCGCAGCTTCCGGATCTTATCGAAGGACTTCGGGATGAAGGTTTGTCCCCCGAACCCCGGGTTGACTGTCATAATCAGCACCATATGCAGATCGTTCAGCACATTTTCCAGTAAGCTTACGTCGGTATGGGGATTCAGGGATACGGCAGGCTGCATGCCCAGTTCCCGGATCCGGTGGATGGTCCGGTGCAGATGGGTGCAGGCTTCGTAATGCACCGTCAGCCAGTCGGCTCCCGCGTCCCGGTAGGCTTCCAGGTACCGGTCCGGATCCACGATCATCAGGTGCACGTCCAGCGGTTTTCGGGCAACGGATTTGATCTGTCTGATCACCGGAAAACCAAAGGTCAGGTTGGGAACAAATACCCCGTCCATGATATCCAGGTGCAGGATATCCGCTTCCGAGCGGTTGACCATTTCAATCTCCTCAGCCAGATGGAGAAAGTCGGCTGTCAGAATGGAGGGTGCAATCAGGTGCTTGCTCATGCAATGCTGCTTTTCAGTAAAAATACATTTTTAAACCAATAAGCCATCAAACCGGCTCTGCCTTTCTCATACATTTCGAAGTTTCACTACATTTACAGCGAGGTTAACGAAGGATAACCCGGGAAAAATTTAAGGTCCAATGATTGTCTTTGAAGAGGTCATCGCCGGGCGGACAGGGATTCCGCTGAGACAGGTGAAAAACACTATTGAACTGCTGGAGGAAGGGGCCACCATCCCCTTTATCAGCCGTTACCGGAAGGAACACACCGGCAGCCTGGATGAGGTTCAGATCACAGGGATCCGGGACGAACTAAATAAGCTCAAGGAGCTCCAGAAAAGAAAAGAGTATATCCTGAAGACCATCGAGGAGCAGGAGAAACTGACCCCGGAACTGAAGCAGAGCATTGAGGAGTGCCTGGACCCGGTCCAGCTGGAGGACATCTACCTGCCCTATAAGCCGAAACGCAAGACCCGGGCCACTGTGGCTAGGGACCGGGGACTGGAACCCCTTGCAAAGATCCTGATGAAACAGCGGGAAATGCAGATTGAAGAGGCGGCGGGGGGATTCCTTACCGACGAGGTGGAGCAGGTGGAGGATGCACTTCAGGGAGCCAGGGATATTATCGCCGAATGGGTCAACGAGAATGCCCGGGCCCGGAAGACGGTCCGTCACCACTTTGACCGATGGGCGGTGATCACCTCCCATCTGGTCAAGGGTAAGGAGGAGGAAGGGGTCAAGTTCAAGGATTATTTCGAATTCAGCGAATCCCTGAAAAAATGCCCAGGGCACCGGATCCTGGCCATGCGCCGCGGGGAACAGGAGGGGATCCTGAAGCTTGGCATCGAGCCGGATGCTAAAAGGGTCACCGATGACCTGGAACGGCAATTTGTAAAAAGCCCTTACGAAGTGGGAGAGCAGGTGGCCGAGGCGGTAAGGGATTCCTACAAGAGGCTGATGCAGCCCTCCATCGAAAATGAGTACAAAGCCCTTTATAAGGAGAAGGCCGACGAGGAAGCCATCAGGGTCTTTGCCGAGAACCTGAGGCAGTTGCTGCTTGCTTCTCCCCTGGGACAGAAAAGAGTGATAGCCCTGGATCCCGGATTCCGTACCGGATGCAAACTGGTGTGCCTGGACGAGCAGGGGAACCTGCTGCATAACGAGACCATCTATCCCCATCCTCCCCAGTCCGACCGTGCCGGATCCACCCGGAAGGTCACCTCACTGGTGCAACAATATAAGACTGAGGCCATTGCCATCGGTAACGGGACAGCCAGCAGGGAGACCGAGCGTTTCATCCGGATGATCCGTTTTCCCCGGGAACTGGAGGTATATATGGTGAATGAATCGGGGGCCTCCATCTATTCGGCCTCCAAAACCGCCCGCGAGGAATTTCCCGATTACGATGTGACGGTCCGTGGTGCGGTCTCCATTGGCAGGCGACTGATGGATCCGCTTGCCGAACTTGTGAAGATCGATCCCAAGAGTATCGGCGTGGGACAGTACCAGCACGATGTGGACCAGGGCAACCTGAAGAAAAGCCTTGACGAGGTGGTGGAGAGCTGTGTCAACCTGGTGGGGGTGAACCTGAACACCGCCAGCAAGCACCTGCTGACCTATGTATCCGGACTGGGACCGGCACTTGCACAGAACGTGGTGGACTACAGGCAGCAGATCGGAGCCTTCCGTTCCCGTGAGCAGCTGAAAGAGGTCCCCCGGATGGGGGAAAAATCCTATGAGCAGTGTGCCGGTTTTTTACGGATCGAAGGAGCTGAGAATCCGCTGGACAACTCGGCCGTACATCCTGAGAGCTACCATATCGTGGAGGAGATGGCATCGGACCTGAAGGTGGATCTGACGCAGCTGGTCCGGGATGAATCACTGGTCAGGCAGATTCAGCTGGAAAAGTATGTGAAAGGGGATACCGGACTCCCCACCCTGCAGGACATTCGTTCCGAGCTGGAAAAGCCGGGACGGGACCCCAGGGAGCAGATCGAGGTGTTTGAGTTCGACCAGACGGTTTACAGCATGGAAGATCTGAAACCCGGCATGGAACTGCCCGGCATTGTCACCAATATCACCAAGTTCGGGGCTTTCGTGGACATAGGGGTAAAACAGGACGGTCTGGTCCACATCTCCCAGCTGGCCGACCGTTTCGTAAAGGATCCCAACGACATAGTGAAGATCCACCAGCATGTGAAGGTCCGCGTCCTGGAGGTGGATACGGTCCGCAAGCGCATCCAGCTCTCCATGAAAGGAATGGGGAAATAGCAGCAGTCGGAGAATTTTCACTAAATTCGCCCCAGCCAATTAAAACCCAAACTCATGAATACTATAAGCCGTGTCGTTCTGGCCATTCTGGCAGGGATGACTATTTCATCCTGTAAAACCTCTGTATCTATGGAAGCACCTGTTGCTGAAAAGAAACCCAAAGAACTGACCATTCATGGTCATACCCGTATTGATAATTATTACTGGCTGCGGGAGCGTGAGAACCCGGAAGTGATCGCCTTCCTGGAGGCAGAAAACAGTTACCGGGAGTCGGTGATGAAGGGAACGGAGCAGTTCCAGAAGGATCTCTACGAAGAGATAGTCAGCCGCATCAAACAGGACGATGAGAGCGTGCCTTATAAGGAAAACGGGTACTACTATTATACCCGGTATGAGGAAGGCAGGGAGTATCCTATCTTCTGCCGGAAGAAAGAGAATATGGAGGCGGATGAGGAGATCCTGGCAAATGTGAACGAAATGGCAGAAGGATATGACTACTACCAGGTGGGCGGGCTCAGTGTGAGTCCCGATAACCGCTACATGTCCATAGGGATCGACACGGTGAGCCGGAGAAAGTACACCATCTATATAAAGGACCTGGAGACCGGGCTTATGCTGGAGGACCGGATCCCAATAACCACGGGCGGGTCTACCTGGGCAGCTGACAGCAGGACACTGTTTTATACAAAAAAGGATGACGAGACCCTCCGGAGCAAGGCCATCTACCGGCATGCGAGGGGAACCGATGCTGCTGACGATGTGCTGGTTTATGAGGAAACCGATGAAACCTTCTCCACCAGTGTACGGAAAACTAAATCCAAGAAGTACCTGGTAATCGGAAGCTACAGCACACTCACCTCAGAGTTCCGCTTCCTTCCCGCCGATAATCCGGAAGGGGAATTCAGGGTTGTAAACCCGCGGGAAAGGGGTCTTGAATACAGCATATCCCATTTCGGAGATTCCTTTTACATCATTACCAATCTGGATGCCACCAATTTCAGGCTGATGAAAGCCCCGGTGGACCAGCCCGGCAAAGAACACTGGGAGGAGGTGATTCCCCACCGCGAGGATGTGTTCCTGGAAGGACTGGAAATCTTCAAGGATTACCTGGTACTGGAAGAACGGAAGGAAGGCCTGATCCAGATGCGTGTGATCCCCTGGGACGGAAGTGAAGAACACTACATTGATATGGGAGAAGAGGTTTACACCGCGTCCGTTTCTGTAAATCCTGAGTTTGACAGCCCGCTGCTGCGCTACCGGTACTCCTCCCTGACTACTCCCAATACTGTGATTGATTATAATATGGAACTTCGTGAGAAGACCGTTCTCAAGCAGGATGAGGTCCTGGGGGGGACCTTTGACCCTGCCAACTACGAGGCCAAGCGGATTTATGCCACGGCCGACGATGGTAAGAAGATCCCCATGAGCATCGTTTACAGGAAGGGGATGGAACTGAATGGGACAAATCCGACCCTGCTCTATGGTTACGGTTCCTACGGATATACCATGGACCCCGGTTTTCGTTCCTACAGGCTTTCGCTGCTGGACAGGGGATTTATCTATGCCATTGCCCATATCCGGGGAAGCCAGGTTTATGGGCGTCCCTGGTACGAGG
>CAYRLP010000001.1:0-30111 GCA_964424935.1 uncultured Bacteroides sp. | reverse complement strand
CTCTTGCTTATAGCGGGCGTAATCCCCTACCAGGTGCTTTGCTCTCAGATCCCTTGCGATATCCAGGAATACCATATCTGCTTCTTTCATCCTGGAATAAAGCTCAGCCGGAAGCACACACCTGCCTACATTCCTGCTTTCATCTTCGATCCAGGTCACCTTTTCAGGGTCCAATCCCCTTATTTCACGGCTCAGTTCATTCTCAAAGTGTTCGGTGGATGGCTGTTCCTGCTCTCCCAGGGCCCCGAAAGCGGAACCTTTATGGTGGGCAAGTCCTTCCAGATCCAGGACCTGCCGTCCCGATTTTATCAGTTCATGCAAAATGGCGGTTTTCCCGCTACCTGTGCGGCCGCCGATGACCAGCAGGTTTAACGGATAAGCCAGCACCTCCCTGACATGGTTCCTGTATGATTTATATCCCCCCTCCAGCAGGTAGCACGTGATGCCCATGGTCTCGAACAACCACACCATGCTTCTGCTGCGCATGCCTCCCCTCCAGCAATGAACCAGCAGGTTTCTGTTTTTCCCTGCGATACGCACCCCTTCCCTGGCCAGTGGAACGAGCTTTCTCCCTGCAAACTCTAGACCTTCATACATGGCTGCCTCCTTATTCACCTGCTTATAGGTTGTTCCAACCATTTTTCTTTCCCTGTCATCAAAAAGAGGGATATTCACTGCACCGGGGATATGCCCCTGCCGGTATTCAGAAGGTGAACGGACATCCACAACGGGCATCCTGGCTGAATAGGAGATAAAGTCTTCAATCTTTAAAAACTCAGCCATGTCTTCACAGCTTGAACCTTAACGTTGCAGGAAGTTATCCAGCAGGGAGTTGCTCTCTTTCCGTATGTTCTTCCCGTAGGGTGAGATGGCCTGAATAAGCTTCCGGATGGGCATGGATTGCAGCCAGACGGTTCCTGTGCCGCTGAGGGTTGCCAGAAAGATTCCCTCACCGCCAAAGATCATGGAACGCAATCCCCCGGCAGTTTCAATATTAAAGTCAATGGAAGGCGTATAACCCACAATACATCCCGTATCGATCCTGAGACGTTCGTTATTCAGCTTCCGTTCAATCACTGTGCCTCCGGCATGCATAAATACCCTGCCATCCCCTTGCAGCTTCTGCAGGATAAATCCTTCGCCTCCGACCAGACCGCTTCCGATCCTCCGGTTCAGGGTAATGGAGATCCTTGTCCCTTTGGCTGCACACAGGAACGCATCCTTCTGAACAATCAACGTCCCGCCCAGTTCACCCAGATGAACAGGTACGATCTTACCGGGATAAGGAGCCGCAAAGGCCACCCGCTGCTTCCCTCCCCCGAAATTTGTAAAATGGGTTACGAACAGGGATTCACCGGTCAGTACCCGGCTGCCTGCAGAAAGAAGTTTGTCCATCAGGCTCTGATTCGGATCGGACCCGTCCCCCATTTTTGTTTCGAACCGGATCTGATTGTCCATATACATCATTGTACCGGCCTCAGCAATAACGGTCTCCATGGGATCCAGTTCAATTTCGACTAGCTGAATATCATCGCCAATAATCCTGTAATCTACATCATGTGATTGCATGTGCTTAAATGGTTTTTGAAAATAATTTGATTAATAGATGCTTGATACTTTCCACCCGCGTCGGCTTCATCAGATAATCATTCATGCCGGCTTCGAAAGCGGCTTTGCGGGTCTCTTCGCTTTCATCTGCCGACAGGGCAACAATCGGCAGTTTATGGCCGGCCGCCCTTATTTTTTCTGCTGCTTCATATCCATCCATTTCGGGCATAAGCAAATCCATAAACAGGATATCAAACTTCTGTTTCTCTACCAGCTCAACCGCTTCCGCTCCATTTTTGGCAATCTCAATCTCATACCCGATGTTTTTAAAAATGGATTGTGCCACTTTCTGGTTGATCAGGTTGTCTTCCGCCAGAAGAATGGATAGCTCCTGTGGCAGGGCATTGATCATGGGTTCCAGGACCTGCCGGTCCTCAATTCCGGGATAGATCTCATCCAGTATATCGGTTACCTCCTTGGTCTCAAAAGGTTCTATCAGATAGTAGTCTATACCTAGTTTACGGCAGGTTTTATAATTCCCGGTCTTATCGTTAGAACTTACCAGGATCACAGGGAATTGATCGATAAGGTTGCTTTTTTTCATTCCCTGGGCCAGGGCAAAGCCATCCAGCTGGTTTTTATCTATAAGTACAATCATCTGATAATCTCTCAGCTTAACCTGCAGATGATGGATCACACTGTCCACTGTGCTATCCTGGTAAATTTTGGTGATCACATTTAATCGGAACTTTTGTAGCATTCGAACCATGTAATTTTGCTCCGGATTAGATTCTTTTGTGAGGATCAGCACGTTGATTTCACTCAGCCTGGATATACTGCTGAAATCAAATTTCTTGGGTATCCGCTCGTTAGAGTAGGCTTCAATAGTAAAAGAGAACTTGGATCCCGGAAACTCCTCATTCACGGTGATGGATGAGGGGCTTTCCACCCAGATCTCCCCATGCATGAGTTCCACCAGTTGCTTTGCAATTGCGGTGCCCAGACCGGTTCCTCCGAACTTCCGCTGAACAGATCCCCTGGCCTGGGTATAGCTGCCAAAAATCTCTTTGATCCGGTCTCTCGGGATACCGATACCTGTATCTTCTACGGTAAACAGTATATTGACCTGATTTCTGTAAGCCTCCATCAGGGTTGCCCCAATAACGATCTTTCCCTTCTCTGTAAATTTGACTGCATTGCTGACCAGATTCGAGATTACCTGTCTCAACCGGAATGGATCACCGATCAATTTGTTCGGAACATCGTGACGGATATCGATATGAATGTTGATCCCTTTTTCCTTTGCCAGCGGTTTAAACAGTTCACCTACCAGCCCCATCTCCTCGGAGAGGTTAAAAGGTATTTCCTCCAGCATCATCCGGCCCGCCTCGATTTTCGAAAAATCAAGAATGTCATTGATAGTCGTCATCAGCAACTCGGCTGATCTTTTAATCACTTCAATCTTACCCTGGATATTCGTATCGGTTTTTTGTTGAAGCAAACTGTTCACCATCCCGAGTATTCCGTTCATCGGTGTGCGTATCTCATGGCTCATAGCCGCCAGGAAATCTGATTTGGCCTTGTTTGCAGCAACTTCCCCCTTTCGGGACCTTTCCAGCGGTGATACATCGATCAGCGCAATCAGCTTAAGCTCTTCTCCTCCTATGTTCGCTGCCTTTTCGGATCGGTAAATAACCGTTTCCATCCCATCCTTCTCATAGTAGAGGTAATGCGAGTCATCCATAAACGGACTGGGACTGTCACTCAGCAGGTATTTGTTTGAAACCAGGAATTGTTTTGAAAAGTCCTTGCCAACCAGATCGGATGCATTTCCCAGAAACAACATTCTCTGGGCAGCCCCGTTGATATTCTTTATAATGTTTTTCTGATCAATAACAAGGATTCCCATGGGAAAATGCTCGATCATCTGCCTCAAAACCGTCTCTGACAGCTTCAGCTTTTTTTCCGCACGTTTATCCCTGGCCAGCATGATAAGGAGATATACGACCAGAGCGGTAATCAGCAACTGCGTAAGGATGCTGACCACCAGATTGTTGGAAATATAGTATCTGTAAATAGATCCCCGCCCGGATGAAAACATGACCCCCAACTTACTCTCGTAGATACTCAGTGGATAATAAGCAGTATGTACCTTTTCCCGTTTCCCCCCGGCCAGCGTGACCATATGTGTGATCATTCCGCTGGCCTCTGCCTTCACACTATCGGTCAGGGCCTGAAGATTCTCTATCTGGAGCGAGTCCGTCTCCAGGGTATTAATGATGATCTGACCATTCATGTCCAGTACCCATTGCCAGCTGTTATTCAAATCCTGGGGATATAGCCTGAAAATGGATTCCGCATACCGTTTCAGATCCAGTTCAATCACAACATTTCCCGCAACCACATCCTGTCCGAAATAGGGATAGTGACACTCCAGCACGGATCCGATCTGCTCCACCTTCTCCAGCGGGGTAAGCAGATTTTGTCTGCGGGTTTCAAAACTGTCAACCACAAATTCGTCCTTCTTTCCAAAACTGTCATCCGCATTGAGATACAGCGCATAATAATTCCTACGGTTGTCGTAAACCGATATCTTGTTGATCAGATCCCGGTACTTGGTGTAGAAAAGGCGAAGGCTGCGCGTGGCTTCCTGGAATTTGGCCGGATCGCCGAAGATCTCCGTATTGTACATGCTCAGTTCACGACTGATATCGCTGGAAAACTGGAGGAGCGTCGATTCTATAAGCTCGCCACAGAGCTGCGACTGGGAAACGAGCGTCTGATTCAGATATTCTGAATAGCGTTGGCTCACTCGAAGAAGGATTAATCCGTTCAGCACCAGAACCAGAAGTAGTATTGTTCCCGCTATGACATTTCTTCTGATCATCAACCGGTTAGATTGTAACTTGTAAACTTATAAACTATTTTCTATCTGGTTAAATATACGGATTGCGAGTTACCAACATCCTCTTTGCCTCTCTACCGGTATCTTTCAGCCCCTTCTTCCATCATCATCAAGTAGTTCACGTACCTGAATTCACTGATGGTTCCTGTTTCCACTTCCGCTTTCACCCCGCAATCCGGCTCATGCAGATGAAGGCAGTTGTGATACCTGCATTTTTTGCTGGCCCTGAATATCTCGGGGAAAAAATGAAACAACTCCTCGCGTTCAATATCAATGGTTCCAAATCCACGGATTCCCGGTGTATCGATAATCCGGATGCTTCCCTTTAGCTCGAACATTTCAGCATAGGTGGTGGTGTGTTTCCCTGTCTTGTGAGCATCTGATACATCTCCAATCTTCAGCCGGATGGTGGGATCAAGTACCTGGATCAGGGTTGATTTACCAACGCCCGAGTTCCCCGCAATTACATTTATCTTACCACTCATTTCCCCTTTAACTTCTTCAATACCCTCCCGGGTTTGCAATGATAGTTGCATGCAGCGGTATCCTATATCCGTATATACGGATCTGAGCTGATTCATTTCGGTCCTTTCCGGTTCTCCATAGAGATCCAGCTTGTTAAACAGAATGATCACCGGAATCCGGTAAGCTTCAGCCGATACCAGGAAACGATCAATAAAAGGAGTAAGTGTTCTTGGAAGGGTCATGCTGACCATCAGCCAGGCCAGATCCACATTGGCAGCCAGCAACTGGTATTCCTTTGAAAGGTTTGATGCTTTCCGGATGATATAATTGGACCGCTCCCTGATGGAGATTATGATACCTCCTGTTCCATCCTTCAACCATTCAAATTCAACCTGGTCGCCAACGGCTACAGGATTGGTGGCACGGATACCCTTGATCCGGAAACGGCCCCTGATGCTGCAGGGGATCACTCTCTCATCACCGATCCTGACCAGATACTGACTACCTGTTGACTTGACAACGGTTCCCTGGCTCCTTATCATGGTCCTTCAAAAATAATGAAAGTATTTCCAATAGAATTCAAATGGAGGGAAGAGGCATAAAAAAGCCACCCCAGGCATGAGGTGGCTTCCCTAAAACTGAACCCGGAAGGAAGATTGGATCAACTCATTCGCGGGTGAGAGCGCTGGCTCTTATATATGGAATTACGAATTAAAACCATCCGAATTTAAAACTGAGAAATCCGCCCGGGGCTGAAAGATCGCTGTTTCTGTACCCGTGTATATTCTCATCCACCATGGTATAAAGATTATAGGTGGCTCCCGCCCCTATCCTCAAATACCGGGTGATGTTTACCTCACATTCCACAGTAGGTGCCAGGACAAAGATCTTATCCCTTACAAAAGGATAACCGGCATCGTACTGCATGATTCCAAATTCACCCCATCCGATCAAAGAGGAGAAGGTCACATGGATCGGCTTGTTGCCGAATAGTACATATCCCAACCAGAATCCTCCATGGCCGAGTGTCAGCTGATCCGAAGGATTATCGTTCACATAATCAGGAATGGCATTGGTCAACCCCAGCCCGTATCCTCCGAAAAAGAAATCATTCAGCAGGACGGCGCCCCCGCCGCCCATCATGTGTCCGAATTCACCGGCTACCGAAGTGAACTGCATAAAAGGCCCGCCCATCCCGGATATCCGCAGGTCCTGGTTGTTAAAAATGGTCTGATATTCTCGCTCCTGCGGGGACGCGGTGACGACCGCACCCAGGAGTAACAGGGTAAGTAGGTATTTTTTCATGATTCTGACATTGGTTTTACCCTAAAGACAAGACCTTCTCTTGCAGGTTGCACAGGGTTCCATTTATTCATCCTGACCTATGGGCCTGGTAATGGAAAACCGTTTGCCTTTCAATTGAAATCCAGATATTTCTCCTTCCTCGTCCCGGGAAGCCATCAGGGAGATATCCGATCCGGACAGCTTATTAATCCCGTTAACCCCCGCGCTGGCCAGGTTCCACAAAGAGAATCCCTTTTCTTCCGAATACTCCTCAATCACATTCATAAGTCCCATATCGGAAATCTGGGCCATGGATAAATTTCTCATATGGACGGGTACCAGGGGAACATCGAGAGATGTTACTTCATCCGTTACCGGAACCCCGGCCGGAGAAAATGTATTCAGCTGTGTGGGGGAAACCGCTGCAAGCCGAACATGCAAATCTTCACCGGGTACTTCTTGCCTGACTGATTCAGGAGCCGGAATTACCCGTACGGGCGCTCTGGTTTCTAGGGATTGGGCTTCTGGGGTTTGGACTTCTATGGTTTTGGCTTCAATGGTCTGAGTTTGGGTGGCAGGGCCATCTGTGGCTGGAGCTTCTGCAGTTACCTGATTTTCAACGGGCTGCTGCGGAGTAGTGATTCGCTGCGGAGTAGTGATTTGCTGTGATTGGACTGCCTGTTCCGTCCGGACCAGTTCCGTTCCGGGTCTGCTCAGGACCAGTAACAGGGCTATTGCTGCTGCTGCAGAAACCAGGCTCATCCAAATAATTCTATATTTTGATCGGTCCCCCTGTTTCAGCTTCTCTTTCCCTTTAAACGGAATATGTTCAGGTACCAGGCGGGTCTGCTGCCACCTCAGCCATTCCTCCGCTTTTACAGGATCCGCGGCGATGCCGTTCTGGTGCGCCTGTTCCTGTTCATCGGTCAGGTCTCCCTCCAGCCTGGCGATGGAAAACAGATCGAAATTATGATCCGTCAGTATCGTTGTGGGATGGGGCAGCTCTTTTTTCAACAGATCCCTGTTCCTGTATTCGACTGTGTCTTTTTCAAGGACCCAGGGCTCTACTTCAAGAAGTTCCTGTGCACAATCCGGATTCAGTAACAGGAAATCATTCAGCCGCTGTCGGTCCTCGGCAGACAACCTCCCTTCCAGAAGGTCCAGCAAAAATGCTTCATAATTATTCCTGTTGATTTCCATCCTTATATAACCTTTTCCATTGAACCAATATAACCTTTCAGATAAACCCGGGCCCGGTAGATGTAAACTTTCACCTGGGATTCGGATAGTCCGGTTATTTCGGCAATTTCCCTGTAGGAATAACCCTCATAATCACGTAACATCACGACCGCTTTCTGGTCTTCCGGCAAATTCTGAATGGCCTGCTCCAGTACTTCCCCCAGATCAGAATAAGAGGTCCTGTCCTGCCCCTCATAAAGGAGCGCCGGATCCATCACCACATTTCTTTTCTCTCTACGGATATAATCTATCATGGTATGGTAAGCTGATGTAAACAGGTAACTCTTAACCTTTGCCGAACTGACCTCTTCCAGTTTCATCCACAGCTTTTCGAATGTATCCTGTATGATGTCTTCTGCCATAGCCTCATCCTTCAGGTTTTTCAAAACAAACCTGTAGAGATTATCTGTAAAAGCATCAACAGCCTTGTTGTACTCCCCTACCGTCATGAATTCGTTTGATCGTGTAAATAAGACGAAGTCATAACCTGAAAGTTACAGCATCTGAAAAAAACAGACGAAAAATTTGCATATGAACCATAATATGTATTATATTTGACTGAACGGTCAGTCAATTAATAATGTCACCAAGGACGCCCAAACAATTTGAAGAGATGCGTGAATCACGCAGAAAGCAGATCATGGATGCTGCACTGGAACTGTTTGCATCTGAGGGATACAACCACTGTTCCATTTCACAACTGGCTGCATATGCGGGCATTTCCAAAGGTTTGCTTTATAATTACTTTAAGAGCAAGGAAGCATTGCTTATTTCCATCATCGATGAGGGAATCGAGGATATCATGGCCATGATCGATCCGAATATGGACGGGATCCTTGAACCGGAAGAAGTGGAAGGATTTATCCGGAACACCTTCACCGGAATCCGGAAAAATCTCAATTTCTGGATCCTGTTTATTAATGTAATACTTCAACCTCCAGTAAAGGAGTTTCTGGCGGGCAAGCCGTTCAGCAATGTGATGGAACGAATCGGGCCTAAACTCCTGGAATACTTTGAACGGATGGGATTTGAAGACCCGGCGCTGGAAATGCTTACCTTTTCATCCATGATCGAAGGTTATGGAATCCTGTTGGTATATACCTTCCCTAATGATGAATTCTCCAGGGAAACGGTTAGCAAGTATGAAAACCGCATGATTGAAATGTTCACCAGAAAAAGAAAATAATATGAAAAGTCAGAAAACCATATGTGTACTCTTTATTTTCCTGGGATCCACCCTTTTTACTATGGGACAGGATCTCTCCCCCAAAGAGATTATCCGCAAAGCGGATGAAAAATTCAATGGTGAAAAAAGCAGTACTAGTCTCATGTCCATGACCATCGTCAGGCCCACCTGGGAGCGGACCATAGAATTCAGGAACTGGACCAGTGGAAAAGAGTACGCCCTGACCCTGATCACTGCTCCGGCCAAGGAGAAGGGGCAGACATTCCTGAAACGACAAAATGAAATGTGGAATTGGAACCCCACCATCAGCCGCCTGATCAAGCTTCCCCCTTCCATGATGTCCCAGGGTTGGATGGGTTCGGACTATACCAACGACGACATCCTGAAAGAGTCCTACGTGGTCGATGATTACGATCATCAGCTGCTCAGGGAGGAAACCCTGAGCGGACGGCTATGCTATGTGATCAAAATGGTGGCGAAGGAGGAAGCGGCCGTAATCTGGGGCTACCAGATACGGTGGATTGATAAAAATGATTTTCTCTTCCTGAAATCGGAGCTTTACGACGAAGACGGTTATCTGGTGAGGACCGAGACGGGCTCGGAGATCAAATCCATGGATGGACGCCTGATCCCTACCCATATCGAACTGATCCCTGCCGACGAGGATAACCAGAAGACCATTCTGGAAATCAAAGAAATCCAGTTTAATGTCCCCATCCAGGATAGCTTCTTTTCTCAGCAGAACATGAAGCGGGTCCGCTAATCATATTGTTAAATTATTTGTTATGAACAACTTAATACTTGCCTGGCGAAATCTCTGGCGAAACCGGCGCCGCACCATGATCACCTCGGCTTCGGTATTGTTCGCTGTGTTCTTCGCCCTGTTTTTCAGATCTCTGCAACTGGGTTCCTATGATTACATGTATAAAAATGTCATTGAATCCTATACAGGTTATATCCAGATCCAGCAGAAAGATTTCTGGGATGAAAAGATCGTGGACAACACCTTTGCCTATAATGAGAGCCTGGAGAACCAGGTCCTGGCAGACCAGAATGTAGTGACGACCATTCCGCGTTTTGAATCCTTTGCCCTTGCATCCAGTGGGCCAAAAACCAAAGGGGTCCTGGTCTTGGGAATCGATCCGGAAAAGGAGGTTCACCTGTCGAATGTCGCGGAGAAAAAAGTCAAGTACAGGCTTACCACGGAAGCCGTTCAGAAGATCTCAGAGGACCCGGGAATCCCCGATCACGTGAAGGAGCTGGCAGCCCTGTTCGAAAACACTGCTTATACCAGTTTTTCAAGGCTTCAGCAGGATATGAAGATCAAAGACAAAGAAGCCGCAGAATTGATGCCCCTTATAGAAAACTATACCCGCTTTGATAACGGATCGATCCAGATGGGAGAACCCGGAGTCTGGGTGGGCGAAAAGCTTTCAGAATATCTACAACTGAGTATAGGCGACACCCTGGTGCTGATCAGTCAGGGGTATCATGCCACTACGGCAGCCGGAAAATACGAAATCAAGGGGATTATTCAGCTGCCCCTTCCGGATATGGACAACAAGATCGTATACCTTCCGCTGGATATCTGCCAAAGCCTGTTCAATGCCCCTGGAAACCTGACCTCCCTGGCCCTTTCCGTTCAGAATACGGAGGATAAAAGCATTGCGGAGACCCTTCAGAGGATCCGTTCCTGGATCCCTGAAAACCTTACCGTAATGGAGTGGAGGGAAATGAACGAGGTCATGGTTTCGCAGATGGATGCCGATAACAAAAGCGGAATGATCATGATCGGGATCCTCTACCTGGTTATCGCTTTTGGAGTATTCGGGACCGTGCTTATGCTGACGGCAGAGCGCAGGCGTGAATTCGGCGTGCTGGTGGCCATCGGGATGCAAAAGAAAAAGCTGGCTTCCATTATGTCCATGGAGATGCTCCTCATCGGAGTCCTGGGGATCCTGGGAGGGGCCGCTGTGGCCACGGCGGTCATCCTTTACGGCGTGGATCATCCCATTGTATTCAAGGGAGAGATGGCAAAAATGTGGGAAGATTATGGTTTTGAGCCCAAAATGGCTTTCTGGGGCATCGACACATATTACATCTGGCAAATGGTCATCGTTGCCATCATGGTGCTGCTGGCTCTTTTCTATCCCCTGAGAAAAATATTCGGAATGAAAGTTGTAAACGCTTTACGAGCATAAACCCTGCAACCATGATCTGGAAAACAGCCTGGAAAAACGTTTGGCGGAACAGAGTCCGCAGCATGGTGGTCATCATTTCTGTAACCATCGGTATCTTCGGTGGAGTTTTCGCCGTGGCCGTCATGAACGGGGCCATCGAACAACGCGTCGATGCAGCCCTGAATGATGAAATAGGACATATACATATCAACGATCCCGGTTTTCGCGATAACTATGACATTCAGCTTACCATTCCCGACTATGAGCAGGTTCACTCAAGCATCGTGGAAACACCCGGTGTGGCTGCTGCTACGCCACGAACCATCCTTACCGGTATGGCCAACACCGCCACAAAAAGCACCGGTGTGCAAATTATCGGGGTCAATCCGGAAACAGAAAGAAGGGTGTTCCGGCTCTATGAAACCACCATATCCGGAACCGGGGACTTTTTTGAAACGGAAAGCCGCTATCAGCTGGCCTATATCGGTCATGAATTAGCCAAAGAGCTCAACATCATCCGCTACCAAATCGATGATAGCGTTCTGGACAGCCTGGCTGCCCGGCGGGTCCCTGAAGAGGTACTGAATAAACTCCGACCATTTATCGGAACACGCTTCAAGAGTGAAAAATCCTTTAAGAAAGAGGTGAAGGCCGTACTTTCCGCCAAAGAGCAACACCAGTACGGTACGCTGATCAGGGAGAATGCCTGGACGTTCAGACCACGTGCAAAGATGACCCTTACTTTTCTGGACAAAAACCAGATACAGACCGGTGCCGTATTCCGGATTGCAGGGATTTATGATATTACAAACAGCATGTATGAAATGAGTCAGGTCCTGGTTAAAAATGCAGACCTGATGAAACTGACCGGCATGGCTCCGGATGAATACCACCAGATCGTCATCCGTTTGGATGACATGGAATCGGCCGATCAGGTCAGCACCTCCATGGCCAATAAATTTCCCAACCTTGAAGTCATGAGCTGGAAGAAGATCCAGCCTGACCTGGCCATGATGACCGGATGGGTCCAGAAGATTTATGCCGTCTTCATGGTCGTCATACTGGCCGCCCTGGCATTCGGGATCGTAAACACCATGCTGATGGTGGTACTTGAACGGACCAAAGAACTGGGGATGCTTACGGCCATAGGCATGAACAAAAAGAGAGTTTTTCGGATGATCATGCTGGAATCCGTATTTCTGTCCCTGGTAGGAGGCGTGGTTGGAATGATCATCAGCAAGATCCTGATTGCCCTGACCGCCAGGAACGGGATCAACTTTTCCTCCTATCAAGAGGGATTTGAAGCCATGGGATATCCGGCGCATATCTACCCGGTAATATCCACGTCCTTTTTTATTACAGTGACCTTACTGATTATACTTACCGGAATCTTGTCATCCATTTACCCGGCCCTGAAAGCTCTGAAGCTGGATCCTGCCGAAGCACTTAGAACAGAGTAAACAAACAATAAACATACAGATCATGAAAGTATTAGAGATCAAAAACGTACACAAAATATACAACAGTTCGGAGGTCCAGGTTCATGCGGTTAATGGTGTATCCCTGGAATTTGAAAAGGGTGAATTCGCTGCCATTGTGGGTCCTTCCGGGTCCGGAAAAACCACGCTTCTGAACATGATCGGGGGACTGGACATGCCCACCGAAGGAAAGATCATGGTGGACCACACCGATCTGTCCGGACTGAAATCATCCCGGCTCATAGATTTCCGCATGCGCAACATAGGATTCGTATTCCAGTCTTATAACCTGATCCCGGTACTTACGGCAAAGGAGAATGTGGAGTTTATTATGAACCTGCAGAAATGGAACAAGGCGGATCGTGATAACCGCACCTACGAGTTGTTAAAAGCCGTGGGACTGGAAGACCGGATTAACAGCCGGCCGTCTAAGCTTTCCGGTGGCCAGCAACAAAGGGTGGCCGTGGCCAGGGCACTGGCATCCAAGCCTAAATTCGTGCTGGCCGACGAACCCACTGCCAACCTGGACTCCAAATCCACTGAAACCCTGCTTGAAATTATGGAAGAACTGAACAAGGAAGAAGGAATCACCTTCATTTTCTCCACGCATGACGCCCGGGTGGTTAAAAAGGCCAGAAGGGTCATAACCCTTGAGGACGGGAAGGTCATCTCGGACGAGCGCAGGAATTAAAATCCCATGATCCGTAAACTTCTATACACTCTGTTTCTGTTCGCTTTGTTTGCAGGGAAGGGTCTCGGACAGGATAAAATCTCCCTGGAAGGGTATCTGTCCGATATGCAGACCGTTTATCGCATTCCGGACCACTGGCTCTGGGAGAACAGTCTGCACAACCGGTTGAACCTGGATTTTTACCCCACCGGATGGCTCACTGCCAGTATCCAGATCCGGAACCGTCTGATCACTGGAAACACCATTCGTAAACTCCCCGGTTATGCCCAATCTCTGGGCGGAGACCAGGGATGGATAGACATGTCGTGGGTACATGACGGGAACCTGGGAGACAGCGCAGGGTATGCACTGAGCAGTCAGATGGACCGTCTGTGGATGCAATTCACCTTTGGTGACCTGGAAATCAAAGCCGGCCGTCAGCGAATCAACTGGGGACAGACCTTTGTGTGGAACCCTAATGATATTTTCAATTCATACTCCTATTTCGAGGTGGACTATCCCGAAAGGCCGGGCAGCGATGCCTTGAGGATTTCTTATTATACCGGCAATGCTTCCACGCTGGAGCTGGCAGCCAAGATCGACAGTTCAAAAAAGGTTACCGCTGCCGGTTACATCCGGTTCAACACCCTGGGATTTGATATACAGTTCCTTGGTGGCATATACCGTGAAGAGGACCTGGTCCTGGGCACCGGCTGGAGTGGAAACCTGGGATCGGCTGCCTTCCGGGGAGAGCTTAGCTACTTCAGGGACCTGGAACAGTTCAGGGATACTACAGGCTATCTGATGACTTCCATTGGATTTGATTATACCTTCGCTAATTCGTTGATGATTCAGGTGGAGGGACTCTATTCAGCTTTTGCACGGGAGCTGGATATTTACAGCTTTTTGCAGTTTTATTCAGGTCAGCTCGATGTGAAAAACCTGGGATTTACGCCCTGGTCCCTCTTCTCAAATGTCACTTACCCGATCTCTCCTTTGCTTCAGGGTGGCTTTGCCGCCATCTGGTATCCCGAATGGAAAGGGGTCTACCTGGGCCCCTCGATGGACCTCTCCCTGAACAGTAATCTTGATCTATCCCTTATCCTTCAGTACTTTACGGCCGAGTTTGAAGATCCTTCCGGGGTAAGTTCCCGCGAGCGGAACACTTTTGGCTTCTTGCGTTTAAAGTGGAGCTTTTAGAAAAAAACAGAAGCTTACCCCGTCAAAAACAAATTGTTAAAAAATTTCTTCCACCCCTTTTACTTTTTCCTGTTTATTAGCTAATGTTCTTCATAACATGAGACGAAAGCGATTCCATGAAAAAGCAACAGGCTAAAAAGGATGTCCCCATCATGGGTATGCCCGACTACCACTGGAACAACCGGGTGGTTCTGATCACCGAAGATGAAGAGGTTAATTTCTATTACCTGAAAACACTTCTTCAAAGGGCCAATGCAAAGGTTCTCCGTGCGAGAAACGGGAAAGAGGCCATTGATATAATAGCCAAACACGAGGGAAAAGTCGATCTGATACTCATGGACCTGAATATGCCGGTCATGGATGGTTATGAAGCCATGCGGATCATTAAATCCCGTCATCCCTCCATACCTATTATTGCACAGACAGCCTACACCATGAATAATGACCGGAACCGTTGTCTCGAGGCGGGCTTCAATGACTACATTGCCAAACCTATTAACCGTCTGGCCCTCTATCGAATGGTCAATGAAAACCTCTCATGAGAGCGGTAATTCAAAAAGTGACTGCTGCAACTGTGACTATTGAAAACGAAGGGACCCGTAAGATAGGTCCCGGTTTGGTCGTTCTGCTGGGTATTGAAGAATCGGATGACAGGGAAGACATCGAATGGCTGAGTGGAAAAATCTGCCGGCTTAGAGTCTTCCGGGATTCCACCGGGGTGATGAATTTTTCCCTGCTTGATGTGAATGGGGATATAATGATAATCAGCCAGTTCACCCTGCATGCAAGCACCAGGAAAGGGAACCGGCCGTCTTATAGTAAAGCGGCAAAACCGGAAACAGCTATTCCGTTGTATCAGGCCTTTATTGAGCAGATGCATATGGAACTTGGAAAGCCGGTAGTAACAGGTGAGTTCGGGGCCTACATGCAGGTAAACCTGATCAACGACGGACCCGTAACCATACCTATAGACTCTAAAATAAGGGAATAATGACCTTGCAGGAAGCCCAGAACGCTGTAGACAAATGGATAAAAAGTTATGGGGTTCGTTACTTTAATGAACTGACCAATATGGCGATCCTTACCGAAGAGGTGGGAGAGGTGGCCAGAATCATTGCACGCGAGTACGGAGAGCAATCGGCCAGGACCGGCGGATTGGATCTGGCCGACGAACTTGCAGATGTGCTTTTTGTGTTGATCTGCCTGGCCAATCAAACGGGGATTGACCTCGAGAAGGCCTTTGAAATGAATCTGCAGAAAAAATCAGTACGTGATTCTGAACGTCATCAACAAAATGATAAATTGAAGAATTCAAGACCCTTACAATGAACATCCTGTCCGATTTTAACCTTTCCGTTGATCCGGAAGAGGTTCAAAAACTGGTGGAAAGGTCAAAGAAAGCCATTCCTGAGGGCGACAACAAAGAGTTGTTGAAGCAGATCTTTGGGCTGATCGACCTGACCACATTAAGTGAACAGGACAACATTTGGAATGTATCGGAATTATGTGACAAAGTAAATAAGCTGGCTGAGGCATATCCGGCCATGCCTTCCATTGCAGCAATCTGTATCTATCCAGAACTTGTATCCGTGGTCAAAGAAATACTGGATAATCCGCTTATAAGCATTGCTTCAGTAGGAGGGGGATTCCCGGCTTCCCAGACTTTTACGAATATCAAGGTAATGGAAATCGAACAGGCCATCGAGCAGGGTGCTGAAGAGATTGATCTGGTCATGCCGGTCGGTAAATTTCTGATGGATGATCTCGATTATGTGCATTACGAGATCCATGTCATCAAACAGCGCATAGGATCCGTTCACCTGAAAGTGATCCTGGAGACCGGAAGTTTGAAGGATTTCTCACTTATTCGCAAAGCCTCCCTGCTGGCTATCGGGGCCGGTGCCGATTTCATTAAGACTTCCACGGGCAAGATTTCACCGGGAGCCACTCCTGAAGCCATGGCCATCATGTGTTGTGCCATAAGGGATTATTACAACCGGACGGGGAAGAAAATCGGTATAAAACCCGCAGGAGGTATCTCCGATCCCCCGACCGCACTGCTCTATTATCACATTGTGAAGGAAATTCTGGGTACTGAATGGTTGAACAGGGAGCGGTTCAGAATCGGCGCCAGCCGGCTTGCAAACCGTATTTTAGGTGATTTTTTTGACAAAGGGCCTGATTTTAGTTATTTCTGACGATGATAGATTGATTGAATTACCTATATTTGTTTTATAGAATTTACGTTCTTATTTATAATTATAGCGGTTCGATACTACATTCCATTCTCATAGAGACGGGTTGAATTCCATGGCTTTTTTTCTTCAATATCGGACCGCTATTTTTTATTTCATCAAGCGATAGTGCAGATAATCAAGCATCAGGGGAATATCCTTCTGATTGATCCCATTCGCCACAAGTATGGAACGGTCCTCCTCCATGGCCTTCAGAAAATCTGACATTTCAAAGTTCAGATCGCGTAGGGACTGAAGATAAAACTCCACAGCATCTCTTTTGTTTCCCTGGGCCCATTGCAGATGCCCGTAGTTGATATAATCATAATATCCAGGTTTCCCATCAAATACTTTCCTGAAGTATTTATCCGATTTTTCCGGTTCGCCCATGGCAAAATAACACCATGCAATAGGACGGAGAATATGCGTATTCCCTGGATTCAGGTACTCAATTTTGAAATAGTGCTTGAGGGCCGTATTATAATCGCCCAGCTTCAGATGGCAAAATCCGATCAATGATTCAATGGTTTGATCGTCAGGCTGCAGAGCGGCTGCTTTTTTATAAGTTTCAAGAGCCCGGGTGTAGTCACCGTAATTCCGGAAGCATTGTCCCATGTTTTTCAGGGTCCAGAGATTCGGTTCGCCGCTTAAACTTATTTGCTGGTAAAACTGAACCGCCTCTCTGAAATTTCCCATCTTCTGATTGCAGTAGCCCGCCTTTTCAAGCAGCTCCCTGTCACCCCCCTGCGTCTGAAGCAACATTTTGAAAATATCCAGAGCCTCTTCAAAATGGTCTTTCTCAAACAGATATTCCGCTATGTTCCGGGTAATGGAATCATTTTCGACTAACTGCCTGAAGAAATCGGAACGATAAAGGTCCAGCTTGCCCCCGAAAACATCTTCAAACTCATTCTTAAAGGGAGAGATTTTAAAAAATCGGTAAAGATCCTGGATGTACTGGATAAATACGGTTCTCCTGGTAAAATCACCCGACGTCAGCTTTTCATCCTCCAGCAATTCATGCATACCCTCCATTTCCATCAAAAAGGCCGTGGAAAGCATTTGTTTTTGTTCCTCGGGCAGGTAGCGAATGTTGAAAATAAAGCTATACTTATCACTGTTGCAGAGAAAAGGGGTTTTCTTGAGACCATCCACAAAAACATCCGGATCAAAGCTCTCACTTCTGGAATCATAAATCTCTTTCAGATCCGGGTTCTCCTTGTGAAACGGAACCAGCCAGTTGGTCAGTTCCCTGAAAAAAGGGAACTGTTTTAAATGGGCAAAGGTGGTCATGTACACATCGGCTCCTTCCATCTGCAGCTTCATAAACTCATCCACCTTTTTGTACAGATCATCCGACTCGCTGAACATGGATTCCCAGTCAGGATTCCTCCCCTCTTCCAGCGATTCATCACGGATGTCATCCATCTTCAGCTTATCCTCCAGCTTTGGCTTTAATTTCGCCATCTCGGGCATCAGATCTTCCTGCAATTTCCTTCCAATTTCAAGAGTGTCCCGTGTACGGATCAACTGCAATGCAATCCGTTCCAGGTTCTGTTCCAGTTTCAGATCCTCCTTCAGAAGGCTCAGGCGGTGAATAATATTGGGGTAGAATTCTACCCTGAGGTCATACTTGTAGAGCAGTATGATCACGGCCACCAACGCACGGGCCGAGACTTCCTGGTCTTCCTCCTCGGTAAAATCGATGAGCCGGTGCACCTTTTCCTCATCCCAGTATCGCAACCCCGATAATAGAATAGCGCTGATATACAGCGCCTTCTCATACCAAAGAAATTCCTTGCAGGAAATGATGGCTGCCGATAAACTGTTTTCAGCCTCATTATACCGGTTGCTTAGCCATAGGTGTTTGAAAATATCGGCCGAAAGTCTCCGCCGACCCTCGTCATTGGCTTCAGGGGTAACCTGTGCCTCATCGATCATTTCATCCAGCTCTCTCTTAAACGAAAGGTCATCCATGGTTTCAATCACACGCTTTCCGGTGAGTTCCTGTTGCCGGTCCACTTCCTGTTTCAGAATATAGGTATGCCATCCGGAATGATATTCCATCAAACGGTCCTTCACCCGGTCGGCCAGTTCCAGAATGGAAGTCAGCAATTTCTGATAGACTTTGTCCCTTTCGGGATCCTGCACTCCTTCCAGCATATAATTCAGCATCTGTTCATAGGTGTGTTCCAGGTGCTCCTCTTGTATAAAAAAGTCGCTATACCCGCACTCACCCACCATTCTGTTCAGAACATCCAGGGCATCTTTCACCCGTCGGTCCGAAACCAGCTGCGTAAGATGTTTATAAAGATCTTTTATTTTACCTACACGAATCATCCAAAACAATTTCAGATTGATGTCCAAATATCACGCCATGGATTCCAGGCAGACAGATTGGCAGTAAAAAAACCGGTACCTAGTAGGTAAGAACGTGATAACCACTCTTCAGGTAATGGGTGAGAAGCTGTCCCATGCCTTTCACATCGATCCCAAGTGCCAGAAGTTCGTCGGTGACCCCCAACAGGTCAGAGCAAGCGATACAGGCCTCCAGAATAACCCCGTCACGAATCAATTCCTTCACTATTTCCTGGAGTTTCTCATTTTCTGCAAGTAAAAGGGAAGAGGAGCCCCAGACTATTAGAACCACTTCATCGAACCATCCGTATCTCTTGGCTGCGTGGGTATACATCAGGCAGGATTTCTCTGCCACAACGGGATCGCCTGATACCCACAATACGGCCAGTTTTTCTTTTTTCGTGTCCAAGTCCTGTGCCGGCATTACTGCAGTAAAGGAAAAAGCCAGCATACAAGATAAAATAAACCTTCGAATAACAGGGAGGTTTTAACGGGACATTGGGAAAAACTGAGGTTAATCCCTGCTCTTATTTCTTACCAGCGGATAGACAATGACGGTATAGATCCAGCATCCCATACAGAAGTTAAGACCGCATTCCAGGAATGCAAATAGGACCAGGGTGGCTCCCACAATATAGCTGAGTAAAGCCAGGTTCAGCAGGGATGCAACAGTAATAATCAGTGTTAACAGAAATCCGATCCTGGCTGCAAAAACCTTGGGGGCTTTGTCAATAAGGACCGGGTTGGTCCCCACCATTTTAACGATATTATGACTCAGCCAGCTAAGTGGACTGTAGGGTAACCTTGTAAAGGCCCGGATAAAGAAATCAACGGCCAGCAATGCCGGAAACAGGGCATTTTGAGTCACAAAATAAGCTCCCATCACAGCAACGACTTCCAGGGCGGTTACCCTGACCCGGTTTTCATCCACCCGTTCCTTGGATACCGGACAGACCAATTGTGCAAACATTTTCATAGTATCCCTTTATCAGAATCCAAAGTTAATAAGGGAAGGCCCGTTGAACTCATCCCGGAGAGGATTTAAGTTTATTTTAACAAATTCCTTTATATTCACCGGATGCAACCGTTTCTTACTCCCAGGGAAATTTCCGTGGATAAAACCGGGATCCGGGTTGAAGCGGGGGAGCTTCTCAAACTCCTTGGTGAGCAACCGGGAATGACTGATGCACATACATCACGGCTCCTGGACCATTATATCAGGGAGTGTATTCAAATCAGCTCCCCGGCCGGGGCTTATGTTCTGGTTAAAGCATCCGCATCCGAATCGCGCGACAGCCTAGCCATTCAGGGAAAAGTATTTAACACGGGTAAAATCGTCCACTGGATGTTGCGCAATGCCAAATATTATGTTTTTTTTCTGGTCACCCTGGGTCCCGAACCGGAGACTCTGGCCCGTTCATTGCTGACCAGCGGCAACTATCTGGAAGGCTACCTGGCAGACCTTGTTGCTTCGGCCCTGGTTGATTCTGTTGCTGACCAGTTGGAGGGACAGGTCCGGATACTTGCCGGCAATCATGGTCTCCGGACAACAAACCGATACAGTCCGGGCTATTGCTCCTGGAATGTCTCTGAACAGAAAAAACTGTTCAGCCTGTTCCCTGAAGGATGCTGTGGCATCTCCCTGCTGGAATCTTCACTGATGAAGCCTGTTAAATCGATTAGCGGCATAATAGGGATCGGAACCCGGGTGGAGTACCAGGATTATCCCTGTGAGCCCTGCCCTATGAAAAATTGTCCGTACAGGAAAGCAAGAGGGCCCCTTAAAAACAGTGCCCCGCCGGATATCTGAAAATACCCTGGATTATCAGCATTTCAGGGACAGTAATCAGTTCCCTGATCTGCCGAAATTAAATGTTTCCGACGGTTTCCGCGCCCCTTCCATGAACTCTGCGAGGGTCTTTACCAGTTCCGGATGTGATGCGGCCACATTGGTACCCTCCCGGGGATCTTCATCCAGATTGTACAATTCCAGCGGAGCCTGGGGATCCTTTCCCACATTCAGCCTGACCGCCTTCCACGGACCCATCAGGATGGCCTGAGCGCCTCCCCTTTCATGAAATTCCCAGTACAGGTAGGTATGTTCGGTCTGTTGTTTACCGAGCAACTCGGGAAGAAAAGAGATCCCGTCTGTCTGTCCGTCCTCAAAACCGACCAGTTCTGCCAGGGTGGGAAGCACATCCCAGAATGCGGATGGATGATCCGACTCCCTTCCAGGCTCAATGGTGCCGGGCCAGGCAACAATGAAAGGAACCCGGATGCCTCCTTCATAAAGATCCCTTTTAAATCCCCGCAGGCCTCCATTGCTTTTAAAAAATCCAGGATCCGCTCCCCCTTCCAGATGGGGACCGTTGTCGCTTGTAAACATAATCACTGTATTTTCAGACAGCCCCAGTTCTTCCACCACATCTATGATCTCCCCCACGTATCCGTCCAGGCGCGCGACCATGGCAGCGAACGTGGCATGCGGATTCTCCTGGCTGCAGTAACTTCCTATCACCAAAGCCGGACCATAATCCGATCCTTCTCTTCCCACATAAGGGGTTTCAGGAAATTTACCCAGATATTGCCTGAACAGTTCATCATCCGGAATGATCAGCTCCGCATGGGGGATGGTTATCGGCAGGAAAGCAAAAAAGGAGGTATCGCGATTTTGCCGGATAAATTCAATGGCTTTCTGCTGGATCCGGTCCGGAGCATAGGATTCCGTGCGGCTCCAGTCATTCCCTTCCAGGTATATCTTTTTTTCATTTTCCCACAGATAAGCAGGGTAATATCGGTGGGCAAAGCGCTGGCAATTGTACCCGAAGAAATAGTCAAAGCCCTGATTTACGGGATCCCCCTCTGATCCGGGAAAGCCCAGACCCCATTTCCCGAAGGCCCCTGTAACGTATCCCGCCGTTTTCAGCTGTTCGGCCAGCGTCACTACTGAATCGGGCAGGGGCCATTGTCCTTCCGGCCTGATCTCCCGGTTTCCCCTGATGGGAGTATGTCCGGTATGCAAGCCTGTCATCAGCACGGAACGGGAAGGAGCACAAACGGTACTGCCTGAATAATGCCTGGTAAACCGGACTCCTCTCCTGGCCAGCTCATCCAGATGAGGAGTGGAAATCTTTTCCTGGCCGTAGCAACCCAGATCACCATACCCCAGGTCGTCTGCCAGGATATAGATGATGTTGGGACGCTGGTACTGTTGTATTTCCTGATCGCTTTTGGAAGAGCATCCGGAGAGGACTATTCCCAGGAACAGGACATGATAAAGAAAGCGGGAAGTGATCATATCGGAAGAAATTACAGAAACAGATACGTTCCACAAGGTAGCGAATTCGCACAAAACATCGGGTGGATTGTTTACATTTGCGGGATGAAAAAGGTCACGTTTAAGACATTGGGATGCCGGTTGAACCAGTATGAAACCGATGCGCTTGTAACCCGGTTTCACCAGGCGGGTTATGAGGTGGTGGATACTTCTGCTCCTTCTGATGTAACCGTGATCAATACCTGTACGGTTACCAACCAGAGCGACCAGAAATCCCGGAATACCATCAACCAGACAGTCCGGAAAAATCCGGGCGGACTTGTAGTAGTAACGGGCTGCATGGCGAATAATTACAAAGATCAGCTGGAAGCCGACAACCGGATCACTTACGTGGTGGATAATGCACGAAAGAGCCATATCGTATCACTGGTGGACGCCCATTTCAAGGGAGAAGTGGTCCACCCCGATACTTTTCCCGGAAATGTATTCGGGTTTGAAACGGTGGATCAAAGCCTTCATACACGTACTTCCATAAAGATCCAGGATGGATGCGATAATTTTTGCACCTACTGTATTGTTCCTTCGGTACGGGGAAGGGCAATCAGTCGTCCCCTGAATGAGATCCTGGAGAATGTCCGGCAGGTAACCGACAACGGATTCAAGGAAATCGTCATCACCGGGGTAAATATCGGGCGATATAATTACGGACCTTACAACCTGGAACGGGCCATTGAAAAAATAGCGGATCTTCCCGGGGATTTCCGTATACGGATCTCTTCCCTGGAACCTGATGGGTTCGGTCCGGACTTTTACAAGGTGTTTCAGCATCCCAAAATGACCCCGCACCTGCACCTTTGCATTCAGAGTGGTTCCGACCGGATTCTGCTGAAAATGCGACGTATGTATACAACCCGGAGCTTTATGGATATTCTGGATTCCTTTCGCAGGGAAATACCGGATTTCAATTTTACCACCGATGTGATCGTTGGATTCCCGGGTGAGACGGACGAAGATTTTGAACAGACCGTCCGGGTGGCAAAAGAAGCACGCTTCAGTCATATCCATACCTTCAGATATTCCAGGCGAAAGGGTACGCGTGCCGACCGCATGTTGGAGCAGGTCGAAGAGAAGGTTAAAACCAGCAGAAGCGAAGTCATCCGGCTGGTTTCCGAGGAAAACAGGCTGCGCTACATGCAGGAGATGCTGGGTCGGACCGAGCGGGTCCTGATTGAAAAAGTAGATTCAGGCGGAACAGCTCAGGGCTATGGCGAACACTACCTCCCTGTACGGTTTTCCAGCCCCATTCGCACCAGGAACGTTTTCCGGGAGGTCCGGCTTGAGAACATAAATCCTGCCGATCCACCCGTTATGCTTGGAAGCGATCAGAGTTTCAAACCATAGTAAAGGTGATCGGCAAACTGATCCCCGATCCTGGCTATTCCGGGCATCCGGCCCCACTCTGCAAAACCTGATTTTTCCAGTAATCTGATGCTGGCTGGATTTTTATTCAGCAATATGGCGATCAGTACTGAAAATCCATAAGCGGACGCGTTGCGAATGGCGTGATCCAACAGTGTGCTTCCTATCCCTTTCCCCCGTTTCGCCTCATCCACATAGTAACTCACTTCGGCCACATGGATGAGCGCCTGCCTGTCCGCCCGATAAGGACCCAGGGACATCCATCCTACCACCTCGTGATCCTCAACGGCCACAAAGACCGGGTAATGGGCTGGATCATGTTCATCGAACCAGCGTTCCCGTTCCCGGATGCCGATCTCTTCCAGGTGAGCTGTGCAGAAGCGCTGTCGCACGGCCTGGTTGTAGATCCTGTTAATGGCTGGCAGATCCTCTTTTGCGGCTATTCTGATTTCCATCTCCCAAAAGTAATAAATATGTGCACTTTGTGGTTTATCCTGCTGGTGGCCTATGGTATAATGCGCTTCCTGTATCACCAGGATTACCTGGGGATTACCGGGATATGCTTCCGAATATAAGGCCCCGGTATAGAGGTAAATCTTGACTTGGCTTCCAAAGTATCATAACTTGCATGATGTGAATCCTTTAAATTCTTATCATGCGCGCGATACGAAAGCTGTTTTTCCCTGCCTGGATCTCCATAGCAGGGATATTAGCCGGATGCACCGGAACGGGGAATCCGGAAGTGGAACTCCTGCAAATTGAAGGTGCTTCCTGGGCCTGTGATGTAAACACTTCCTATGCAGTTTTTGGTTCCATAAGTGAACAGGAAGAGTCATTGAACCTTATTCTGCCGGCCTCTGACGGGGACCTGCTCTACATGTTCCGGGAAGATTGGCAATATTATCACCGGTACCATCCCCAGGACGGCCCTGTCTTATCTCTGGTATTCGATACCCTGGATGCGGAATCGGTGTACCTGAACGGACGCCTGGACTACTTTGAATTAACCGACTCCAGCTCCCTGGAGGCGTTTGAAAAACTGAGTACACCTGAACTTGAACAGTTATCCTCCCTGCTGATTGACAGTCCATTGTCCGAAGATCTGCTCGAGGTACTCCGGCAAAAGCAGGAAGCACTTCAGGGAACCAGTCTGATTCTGGAGAACAAAACCGAACCCGATCAGCTTTCGGAACTTCTGTCCATTTGCCGTCCCCGGTTTCTGGTTATAAATACTGCATCCGGCCTGCCATTACCCGAAGAGAGTATTCCTTTTTCCAGCGTAGAGCTTCTGTGGATAGATGGGAACATACTGTCCCAGTCCAATCTGGCCAATTGCTGTGGCTACCTGGATGCCCTGATTGTTGCTGACTGGGAACCGGAACCAGGAGAACTGCTTCCCCTGTCCGGCCTTAATAAACTGCAAAGTCTGACCATTGCTGAATCCGGATTGACCAGCCTTTCTTCCATTGAATTCCCTGAATCACTCCGCAACCTCTACCTGATCGGCTGTGATACCCTTTCAGATATCCGCAATCTTGCTGACCTTCACAAGCTGAATCGGCTGAACCTGACCATGTGTTCCCGGTTGAAGGATATTGAGATCCTGCAGGATCTCGGACCCCTGCAATGCCTTTCCTTCCCTCCCAATGTAACTCAGCAGCAATTCGCAGAACTTACGGATCACTTCTCAGGGTTGGAAATGATTGAATTGCTCGACTGCGGGGAAATCGAAAATCTGTTTCCCTTGCAGGCCTTACCGCAGCTTCACACCCTGCTGCTTCAGCTTGAACAAGACCAGCTGACGGGACTAGACTCCCTGAAACAGTTGCAAACCCTTATACTATCGGATAATGTATATGAGGATAACGAAATGTGGATCAATGAGTTAAAAGCAGAGCTTCCTAATACATCCATTGTCCCGGGAAGTGGCCTGTGCCTGGGGTCCGGCTGGCTCTTGCTCCTGATCCCATTTATTCTGATATTCCGCAGCCTGTCCAGGCAAAAGGCCTAGGATGAAGCCGAAGGGATTTCTTTCCACCAGTTCCAGGATCAGACAGAATCCGGGCCGGATCAGGGATGCATTTCTGGCCCTGTCAGGCATTTTGCTGTTTGCCGGGTTCATTCACCGGTCTTTTCCCGCTGTATGTATAGCTGTGGGTGGACTCCTGGGCACCGCCGCCGTGATCGCATTCTCCACCAGAAAAGAAAGTTTGTGGGGAGCATTTGGAATCCGTCCGCTGAACCGCAATATCGTTTTGATTTCTATCGCAGCAGTCGTGCTGGGCGTCGTGCTGGGAATATGGACACGAAAACGCTTTGAGCTTACCCTGATCCCTGCCGGCTTTACCGGAGTGGCCTTCGTGGCACCCCTTATAGGTACGGCCGAGGAACTGCTATTCAGAGGCTATTTGCAGGGGCATTTGCGTCCTGCAGGTAGAACCCTTGCCATCGTCACCGCTTCTGCAATGCATACTTCTTACAAATTGCTGGTGATCCTGACCCTCGCCATTCCCCTGCAATTTGATTTTTTCTTTCTGATTTTCTGGACCTTCATTGGTGGACTTCTGTTCGGAATCCTTCGCGAAGCATCCAATCACGTCCTTCCACCCCTGATTGCTCATGCCGTATTTGATATCATTCTATATGGTACGCTTCCGGCTCCCCCTGTCTGGGTATGGAGTTAGTTTATATATTTGCAGCATGAGATCCATGAAATCCATCAAAATAACGTACGTCATGTTCGCATGCCTGGCCCTGGCAGTGCTGGCAGGCTGTAAGCAGAAGACAGAAGAAATGATCCTCACCGTAAATGGCCCGGTTCCGGTATCGGCTTTGGGCGTCACCCTCAGCCATGAACATGTGCTGGTGGATTTTATAGGGGCCGACAGCACCGGATACCATCGCTGGGACAGGGAGGAGGTAATTCAAAAAGTTCTCCCTTACCTGACCGAACTCCGGGAATACCAGGTATCAACACTGATTGAATGTACCCCTGCCTACCTGGGAAGAGATCCATGGATCCTAAAAGAACTTTCCAGGCAGACCGGAATGAATCTGCTTACAAATACAGGTTATTACGGAGCCCGTGGCAACCTCTATATTCCGGAACATTTTTATCATAAAAGTGCCGAAGAGATCGCTCAGATCTGGGTGAAGGAGTTTGAAGAGGGAATCGATGGAAGCGGGGTAAGGCCGGGGTTCATTAAAATTTCGGTCGATGCAAGCGATACCCTTTCAAGGGAACATGTTAAAATCATCACGGCTGCTGCTCTGGCGCATAAACAAACCGGCCTGGTCATTGCCTCACACACCGGACCGGATGGACCTGCATTTGCACAAATACATGTCCTTCAGTCCCATGGAATCGATCCTTCCTCCTTCATCTGGGTACATGCTCAGCGCGGAACGCTGGAGGGTAACATCCAGGCTGCATCAATGGGTTCCTGGATCTCTCTTGATAATATAGATACCGGCAGGGAACCGGGTTCACCTTTTGATATTCATTGGTATGCCAACCGCATCCTGGAACTTAAAAAGGCAGGATATCTGGATCGTATACTTATTTCCCATGATGCGGGATGGTACAATCCGGACGAAGAAAACGGAGGGACCTTCAGGGGATATACAGGGATATTTACCGACCTTCTCCCGGCCCTGAAATCCGGAGGATGTACACCAGAGGATATTGATCAATTACTTAAGGTGAATCCAGCTAACGCTTTTAAAGTAAGAATATAAGACCGAATGAATGTTTTGAATAGCCAGGACCTGCAAACATGGAACAGATCTTTGGAGTATTCAATAAACCGCAAAATGTTCCCGGGCGAAAGGGAACAATTATACAGTAAATACTTCTTTTACAGAGCTTTGTGTGATAGTCAGTCAGATTGCTTACAAAACGAAATCATATTATTACATTCTCTTCGTTAATATTGCATGAACAGGGTACCATAAACGATAACTATGAAAAAAACTTCTAACCATCGGGTAGCAGCGCTGTTGATCGCAGCTCTGGTTATTTCCATGCTTCAACCCATCCAGGCACAATCCGGAGCAATTGCCCTTATGGACACCACCACACTGGAATCCCAGCTTGACTATATTCAAGAGAGAACACGGATTTATAATGATTACCGCGCCATCCGTGAGGATGTGTTCCTGAAACTGAAAAGGAATGTCACTGATACCCTCCATGAAGCAAGGCTTGAAATTGCTGAACTGAACAGCAACCTGACGGCAAAAGATTTTCAGATTGAGACTTTGAACACAGATCTGGCCAGGGTCAGAACCGAAAAGGACGAAGCAATCAAAAACAGGGACAGCCTTTCCATTCTGGGAATTCAGATGAACAAAACACTGTACAGCACGATCCTGTGGTTTATCATTCTCGGGCTTGTTGCACTCGCCTTTATATTGTTCTATTTATTCAAGCGATCCCACCAGGTTACCAAAGAGGTCAAGGAGCATCTCGAGCATCTCCAGGAAGAGTTTGAACAATACCGGAAAAGCTCCAGGGAGAAGTATGAAAAACTGGTGGTATCCCACCATAATGAAATCATGAGGCTTAAGAATAGTTGAAATAGCTCTTAAGCAGCTGCTCTGCTTCCTCTATATTCCTGTAATATTCGGCTTCCAACTGGTCACTGCCTGCAATCATGGCAGAAAGCGTATATCCTGATCCCTCTTGAAACAGGCAGAACACGGGTTTGCCCATTTCGATCGCCCTTCCGATTTCATAGCCTACGCCCAGGCTTGGGACGGTCACTTCGGCAACCAGAACATCGGACATCGTGATCCATTGCATATCTCGGTCATGTATCTCCTGATCCGTAAGAATCCGGTCCTTTTGTTCGATTTCCTCATCACATCCCAAATGTTCGGTCAGGACCCTGCCATAAGTGCCAAGAATCCCGATCAACCTTTCATAGGTAGAGGCCAGATCACGCCCGCCCCGTATGGATCCACAGAAATAGATGTTCATACCTGCTGCCGAAATTAATGTTAGTTTAACGTTATTTGCCTTAAAAATAGTAAATTAGATCTCCAATTTACCTGAAACTAAATCATTAATTATGGCAAAAGAAGTACAACGAGGCGCCTCAACCAATGCTGTATATGGAATAGGCCTTATTGGAGCAGCAATTTATTACATCAGTACGGCGACCAGTTTCTGGATAGGGCTACTGGGTGTTTTAAAAGCACTGGTCTGGCCTGCATTCCTTGTTTATGAAGCACTAAAATCTCTGGGGGCCTGACCGTAATAACCTTTCAGAGTTTCATATTCCCCATGTGAAGGTCCTGGGCCTTCACCGAGATTTGTATTTCCTTTACAGTTAAGCCCTTACGCTTGCTTCGGGCAGCCTTTTTTGAATATCCCTCAATTGCTCGATACTTTCCAGTCCAAGGGTAAAAGCATCTGCAATTCCTGTTCCTGTCTGAAACTGAAGGCATTCATCCTTCTTGTCCAGCAGCTGGCCACAACCATATACCTTCATGGCGATGATCGCTTTACCATTTTTCTTCATCCGGGTCAATACCCTCTGGACAGTTGGAACATCCGCATCCATTCTTGCCCCCCCTGGATTGAACCGGGCCAGATCCACATCCACCCAGGGTTCGTCAGCTGCAGTCTCCAGGGCCCCCAGCGAATGGCAGGAAAGGCCATGTGCCCGTAAAATCCCTTTTTCCTTAGCTTCGGCAAGAGCATCCATGGCACCCTTCATGTTCTGGTTCCATTGAGGGTCAGTAACTGCATGAAGAAGAACGATATCCAGATAATCAGTTCCCAACTCACCACGGAAGCGTTCCAGGGCTTTTTTCACATCTTCATAGTTGGTGGCATTGGTTTTGGTCAGGATGACCACATCTTCGCGTTCTACTTTTTTCAGGGCCTCTCCAACATGGGGATGGGATCCGTACTGATCTGCCGTATCCCAGAAATTTATCCCATCATCGAAAGCTGCACGCAAAAGATCCGACACCCCTTTTATGCCCAGCCGCCGGGTTTGATCGGAAGACCCTCCGTATCCATTGGTTCCGGTCCCCATGGCCATCCTGGACATTTCAATACCCGTGTTTCCCAATTTAACCCGGTCATGTGGATATAACTTTTGTTCAAGTGCAAACGCTTCATAAGGAAATGCTGATAAAAGAGCGGCCCCTGCCACGCTGTTTCTGAGAAATGTTCTTCTTTTCATAACGATCTGCCAGTTGATTTACCGGTTAAGATACAATTTTGTTCGAACTAAAATCCAATACCCCTGTTCAGGGACGATCCTTCATAACCTCTTCCAGGGCCTCCAGATACCCGAATTCCCAGCGCATATCGGGCAGCAGGTATCCTCCTTCCACCCATTCGTTCCATGAAAATATAGTAATCAGTCCGGGCTGATCCGGATGCGCATGCACATAGTCTTTGGCCCTTTGAAGATAGGCTGCAAAACTTTCCGGGGAATTATTATAATGGATCACATTGGATTCTCCTTTTTCCGGGAACCTGGGGGTGTCATCCCAGCCTATGGAAACGTTGGGGAAATAGGGGATTTCCAGTGATTTGTCCCAGTTTTCCCGGCGTTTCATAGCCTGTTCCCCCCATACCAGGTAATCTTCCGGCCCTTCCCCCTGACCCCAGTTGTACTTGGTAACGCTGTTGATCCCGAGATAAGAGG